>JAOPUY010000361.1 GCA_025963265.1 Frankiales bacterium
ACGGCATACAAGTCGAAGCTGTAAGGCACGGCCACCACCAACGAGGTCGTCTTGAGCATCGAGATCAGCTCGTTGCCGGTGGGCGGGATGATCACCCGCATGGCCTGGGGCAGCACGACGCGGCGCATGGTCTGAGACCAGGTCATCCCCAGGGCCACCGCCGCCTCGGATTGCCCCTCGCCGACCGAGGTGATCCCGGCCCGCACGATCTCCGACATGTACGCCGCCTCGTTCAGGCCGAGGCCGATGGCCGCGAACCAGAACAGGCTGTGGATGCCCTGCAGGTTGAAATGCACGAACTGGTGAACCTGCGGGATGCCGAGGTCGACGTGCTTGTAAATGGTGGTCAGCAAGCCCCAGAACACCAGCTGCACGTAGACCGGAGTGCCCCGGAAGAACCACAGGTACAGCCAGGAGACCCCTTTGAGCACAGGGTTGGGCGACAACCGCATCACCGACATGAGGACGCCGATGGCGACGCCGATGGCCATCGAGATCAGCGTCAGGTAGATCGTGATCAGCGCGGCTTTTGCGATCCGCTGATCGAACAGGTGATGCCGGTAGGTGGACCAGTCATACGCGCTGTTGGTGGCCGCGCCGTAGATGACCAGGCCGAGGATCAGCAGCACCAGGAACGCGCTGATCCAGCGGCCCGGACGACGCAGCGGGATCGCCTTGATCAGCTCGTAGTCACCGGTCGGCGCGGCTGGGCCCGGTCCGCCGGGACCAGCCGCGCTCGACGTCGGCGTGGGCAACGTCAGCTCGTCGCGCCGTTGATCTGCGCGGTCTTGATCGCGCCGCCGGTCAGACCCCACTTGGTCAAGACCGCGGCGTACGTGCCGTCGTCGATCAGGTCCTGGGTCGCCTTCTGGACGGCCTGGTCCAAGGTGCCGGCCGTCTTGGCGATCGCGTAGCCGTACGGCGCGGCGTCGTAGTTGGTGTCACCGACGAGGACGAGCTTGCCGTTGCTGGCCTTGACCGCGGCCACCGTGACCGGGTAGTCGGCCGACATGGCGTCGGTCTTGCCGAGGACGGCCGCCGTTGTGGCCTGCCCCTGGTCGTCGAACTTCTGCTGGGTGATCGCCTTCTTGCCGGCGTCGGTGCAGGCCTTGCTCAGCGTGGTCAGGTCGTCGGACTCGACCGTGCCGGTCTGCACCGCCACCGTCAGGCCGCAGGCGTTCTGCGGGTCCACCGTCTTGCCCGGGTTGGCCGCCCACTGGATGCCCGCGCTGTAGTAGGTCACCATGTCGACCTTCTGCTCGCGCTCCTTGCTGTCGGTGAAGGACGAGACGCCCACCTGGTAGGTGCCGCCGACGACGCTCGGGATGATGTTGTCGAACGTCGCCCCCACGTACTGGACGGTCAAGCCCAGTTTCGCCGCGACCGCGTTGAACAGGTCGACGTCGAAGCCGACGATCTTGCCCGAGGAGTCCTTGTACTCATTCGGCGCGTACGTCGCATCCGTTCCGACGACGAGCTTGCCGGCGCTCTTGACCGCGGCCGGCAGCAGCGCGACCGCGGCCGCGTCGGTGGTGGGGGCGGCGCTGGAGGCCGAGGAGGAGGCCGAGCCCGAGGCCGAGCCCGTGTTCGTCGAGGAGGACTTCGAGCTCGAGCAGGCGCTCAGGGCCAGGGCGCCGGCCGCGACGAGGGCGGCGGCGGCCAATACGGGGCGTCGAATCAACACAGCTGGTGAGCCTTCCGGTCAGGTGATGTCTGTGGGACTCTAGGCCCTCGACAGCCTGGTTAACGCGATTTTTCCGTGACGCAATTGAACCGTAACCGGTCGAGTCCCGATTGTTAAGAACAGCTGGCGGCCGTGGCCGACCGGGTCAGGCCGAGGCCCGCTCGGCTTTGCCCAACACCACGACTCCGCCGTCGGAGACGTGATAGCGCAACCGATCCGCCTCCAAATCGACCCCGATGTGCGCCCCCGGCTCCACCACCGCGTTCTTATCCAGGATGGCCCGCCGGACGACCGCGCCCTCGCCGATGATGACGTTGTCCATCAGCACCGAGCCCTCGACATAGGCGCCGTTGCGGACGTTGACGTTGGTCGCCAGCACGCTGCCGCGCACGGTCGAACCGGAGATGATGCTGCCAGCGCTGACGATGGACTCCTGGGCCAGGCCGCCGTCGACGAACTTGGCGGGAGGCAGTTGCGCGTGGTGGGTGTAGATCCGCCAGGAGTCGTTGTAGAGATTGAAGATCGGGTGGACGCTGACCAGGTCCATATTGGCGTCGTAGTAGGCGTCCATCGTCCCCACGTCGCGCCAGTAGGCCCGGTCGCGGTCGGTCGAGCCGGGCACCACGTTGTCGTTGAAGTCATAGACGTAGGCGCTCTCGCGCTTGACCATCCACGGCATGATCGAGCCGCCCATGTCGTGGATCGAGGTCGGGTCCTCGGCGTCGGCCCGCAACGCCTCGACCAGGGCCTCGGTGGTGAAGATGTAGTTGCCCATCGAGGCGTAGCTGACGTCGGGGCGCCCGGGCAAAGACGGCGGGTCGGCCGGCTTCTCCAAAAACTGCAGCACCCGGTTGACCGGCGCGGCGTCGATGACCCCGAACTGGTCGGCCTGCTCGCGCGGCACCTGGATGCCGGCCACGGTGACGCCGGCGCCGGTCACGATGTGCTGCTCGAGCATCTGCCGCGGGTCCATTCGGTAGACGTGATCGGCGCCGAAGACGGCGATGTGCGTCGGGTTGTCGTCGGTGATCAGGTTCATCGACTGCAGGATCGCGTCGGCGCTGCCGGTGTACCACCGCGGCCCGAGTCGCTGCTGGGCCGGGACGGGTGTCACGTAGTTGCCGAGCAGGTCCGACATCCGCCAGGTCGTGGTGATGTGGCGGTCCAGCGAGTGGGACTTGTACTGGGTCAGCACGCAGATCCGCAGGAATCCGGCGTTGACCATGTTCGACAGCACGAAGTCGATCAGCCGATAGTTTCCGCCGAACGGCACCGCCGGTTTGGCCCGGTCGGCGGTCAGCGGCCACAGCCGCTTGCCTTCTCCACCAGCCAGCACGATCCCCAGAACTCGCGCCCGCCCCGCGTCAACAGCCATGACGTCACCTTAGCCACCCGCGCCGGGCCGCAGTAGGCCGAGCACAGGCGGAT
>JAOPUY010000368.1 GCA_025963265.1 Frankiales bacterium
GCGGCGCCGTCGCCGTCCTCACCGACCGGGCCGGCGCGGACCTGCTGCGCGAGCTACCCAGCCGATGGGAGGCGACCCCCACTCTGGTGATCGCCGAGCCGCGGGCCGCGCTCGGCGAGCTCGCCGCCGCCGTCTACGGCCATCCCTCCCAGCGGCTGGGCGTGTACGGGGTGACCGGGACGGCCGGCAAGACGACGACCACCTTCCTGGTCCGGGCCGGGCTGGCGGCGGCGGGGGAACTGTCCGGACTGATCGGCACGGTCGGGGTGTTCGTGGGGGAGCGGGCGTTCGCCACGAAGTTCACCACCCCCGAGGCGCCGGAGTTGCAGGCGCTGCTGGCGATCATGGCCGAGCAAGGCTGCCGCCACGTCGGCATGGAGGTCTCCTCGCACGCGCTCCGCCTCGGCCGCGTGGACGGGGTGCAGTTCGAGGTCGCGGGGTTCACGAACCTGTCCCAGGACCATCTCGACTTCCACGCTGACATGGAGGACTACTTCGCGGCCAAGGCGCTGCTGTTCGACGGCCGCGCCCGCCGTGAGGTGGTGGTCTGCGACGACGAGTGGGGCTCGCGCCTGGTCACGGCGGCGACGGTGACCGTCGCCCGGACGCGACCGGCGGATTGGACCGCGCTCGACGTCGAGGTCGCCGCTGACGGCGCCACCCGCTTCACCGTTCGCGGCCCGGGTCAGGAGTTCGCCGCCGGTTGCCGCATCCCCGGCGACTACAACGTCACCAACGCCCTGCTCGCCTTCGCGATCCTGGACGAGCTCGGGCACGATCCGGCGGCGCTGGCCCCCGCGCTGGCCCAGGCCCAGGTCCGGGGCCGAATGGAGCGGGTCGACGCCGGCCAGCCGTTCCTGGCCATCGTCGACTACAGCCACAAGCCCGCCGGCGTCGAGGCCGCGTTACGGGCGCTACGGCCGCTGACCCCCGGTCGTTTGGTCATCGTGCTCGGCTGCGGGGGCGACCGGGACCGGGGCAAGCGCCCGGTGATGGGCGAGGTCGCAGCCCGCGGGGCGGACGTTCTGATCGTGACCGACGACAACCCGCGTAGCGAGGACCCGGCGGCGATCCGGGCGGCGATGCTGGCCGGCGCCGGGTCGGTTCCGGCTGAATTGGCCGCTGAGACCCATGAGGAAGGCGACCGTCGATCGGCCATCGCCTTGGCCATCGGTTTAGCCGAGCCCGGGGACACCGTCCTGATCGCGGGCAAGGGCCACGAGTCCGGCCAGCAGGTCGGCAACGATATGCTGCCCTTCGATGATGTCAGCGTTGTTCGAGAAGCACTGTCCAGCAAGGGTTTTCACGCCTCCGGCCCCGACGGCCTCAATCTCGGCGGGAGCGTGAGCGGGCGGTGATCGCACAGACCGCTCGACAGGTCGCCGAGACCGTCGCCGGCGTGATCGAGGGCGATCTCGACCCGGCGACGCTGGTCAGCGGCAAAGTCGAGTTCGACAGCCGCCGGGTGCGGCCCGGCGACGCCTTCCTGGCCTTCGTCGGCGAGCAGGCCGACGGCCACGACTTCATCGCCGCGGCGATGGCGGCCGGCGCCGCGCTCGCGATCACGACGCGGCCGGTGCCCGGCGGCTGCATCCGCGTCGCCGACCCGATCGAGGCCATCTCCGCCCTGGCCGCCGCTCAGGCGCCGAAATTGCGGGCCCGGATCGTCGGCGTCACCGGCTCGTCCGGGAAGACCTCGACCAAGGACCTGCTGGCTCAGTTGCTGAGCGTCCTCGGTCCGACCGTCGCGCCGCCGGGTTCGTTCAACAACGAGCTGGGCTATCCCTACACGGTGCTGCTGGCCGATGAGCGCACCGAGTTCCTGGTGTTGGAGACCTCGGCCCGCGGGATCGGCCACATCGCTCACTTAGCCGAGATCGCCCGTCCGCAGCTCGGGGTCGTCCTCAACGTCGGCCGGGCTCATCTGGGCGAGTTCGGCTCGGTGGCCGCGATCGCCCAAGCCAAGGGCGAGCTGGTCGAGGCCTTGCCCGCCGCGGCCGAGGGCGGCGTGGCCATTCTGAACGCCGACGACCCGGCGGTGCTGGCGATGGCGGCCCGGACCCAGGCCCGGATCGTGCGGTTCGGCGAGCACCAGGTCTCCAACGCCCTGGCCGCGGCCGCGGTGGCCCTCGAGTGCGGACTGTCCCTGCCCGCGACGGCGGCCGCGCTCTCCGCCGCGGTCGCGCAATCGCATTGGCGCATGGAAATCACCGAACTCGCCTCGGGCCTGACGTTGGTGAACGACGCCTACAACGCCAACCCCGAGTCGATGCGCGCCGCGCTGAAGTCGTTGGCCATCATGTCCGGCGGGCGCCGGTCCGTGGCGGTGCTCGGACACATGGGCGAGCTCGGCGAGCAAGCCAACGCCGAACACGACTCGCTCGGGCGCCTGGCCGTCCGCTTCGACATCGGCCATCTCATCGCAGTCGGCGAGCAGGCCCGCCCCATCGCCCACGGGGCGGCGCTGGAGGGCTCCTGGAACGGCGAGTCGGAGTGGGTCCCCGACGTCGAGGCGGCAATCGCCCGGCTGGCGGAGATCCTCGAGCCCGGCGACGTGGTGCTGGTCAAGGGCTCGCGCGCGGCCGGCATGGAACGCGTCGCCGCGGCGATCGCCGATGCGGCCAGCGCTGAGGGTGCGAACGCCGATGACGCCAGCGCGCCGGGTGCGCCCGCGTGAAGTCAATTCTGGTCGCCGCCC
>JAOPUY010000381.1 GCA_025963265.1 Frankiales bacterium
ACTTCTCCTTGACGGGCCACAGCAGCCGCCGCGCCTTGTCGAGGTTGGCGTTGTCGGGCCAGCTGTTCAGCGGGGCGAACCGCTGCAGGCCCGCGCCGGCGCCGCCGCGGCCGTCGCTGATGCGATAGGTGCCCGCGCTGTGCCAGGCCATCCGGATCATGAACGGTCCGTAGTGACCGAAGTCGGCCGGCCACCAATCCTGCGAGGTGGTCAACACGGCGTCGACGTCGGCGGCCAGCTCATCGAGGTTGACGGTGTTGAAGGCGGCGCTGTAGTCGAAACCCTCGTCTAGCGGGTTGGCCACGGCCGGGTGCTTGCGCAGGATCTTCAGGTTGAGCTGCCTCGGCCACCACTCGCGGTTGCCGACACCCTCGGTCGGATGGTTCGGGCGGGCGGCGACTGGGCAGACGCCCTCGCTCTCCTCCGAGTTCATGTCTCCTACGACTGCGTCATGCTCATGGTTCTCAGACACGGGGATCCTTCCGGGGACTACGCGGTTGCGGTTGCGGTTGCTGCCGAAGCGTCGGCGGTGAAGCAGTCAGGGCACAAGCCCCAGTAAATGACCTCGGCCTCGTCGATGACGAAGCCGTGGGCGTCGGAGGCGGTCAGGCAGGGCGTCTCGTCGACGGCGCAGTCGACGTCCGCGATGGCACCGCAGGAGCGGCACACGACGTGGTGGTGGTTGTCCCCGACCCGGGACTCGTAGCGGGCCACGGAGCCCGCCGGCTCGATGCGTCGGACCAGACCGGCCGAGGTCAACGTCCGCAGGACGTCATAGACCGCCTGCTGGGACACCTCCCCCAGGTCCTCGCGCGCGGCGCCGAAGATCTGGTCGGTGTCGGCGTGTGGGTGCTCATAGACCGCGCTCAGCACCGCCACCCGCGGACGGGTCACGCGCAGGGCGGCGCCGCGCAGCAAGCGCTCGACTTCCAGACTCGTGGGCACCGTCCGAGTATGTCGACCTTTTCTGGAATCAGTCAAGAGCAGGAGTTTGGAATCACCCAAGAAAACCGGATTGTCCGACGATGCGCTCGAGGTGAGGACCGCCACCGCGGTCGGCCACGCTCCGGCCAGACTGCCACCGAGCGCGCCTGGCCGCGTCGCGGCCAGCGCCAGTTTCGAGTGAGGCCAGCCCGGCTAAGGGAATTCCGGCTACCTGCAATGCTGCCCGCGAGCCGACCGGAGATCATTTTATTAGCGGCTTGGAGCGCCGCCGGACGACGGCCAGCACCCATCGAGGATCGGTCTCGATCTCGGCGCTCGCGGCCACCAGTCACCGCCTGCACGGTCGAGAGGTAGCCGTGAATCATTTAGGTAATGCGCATTAGTAAGGCCCTTTCTCAACTGAGTGAGTAGCCCATACGGATAGGTCAGGGGTTGTCGTGTCGGAGAAGTCGCGAACACCGCTACGGGGCGGGCGGGCGCGCCAAGCAGACGTCGCCCGGCTGGCCCAGGTGTCACAGACGACCGTCTCGCTCGTGCTCGGCGGCAACCGCCAGGGCGTGGTGATCAACGAGGCGACCCAGGGTCGCGTCCGGGAGGCGGCCAAGACGCTCGGGTACGTGCCCGATCCGGCCGCCCAGCGGCTGGCGAATTCCCAGAACAACCTGATCGGCGTCTTCAGCTTCACCGCCACCTTCCCCACCGCGGTCGAGCACTCTTACTACCCGTTCCTAGTCGGCATCGAGGAGGAGGCGGCGAAGCAGGGCTATGACCTGGTCCTGTTCACCGGGTCGAGCGCCAGCCGGGCCGGCGCTCGAGGGCCGGCCCTCAATCGGGTCCGCCTGGCCGACGGTTGCCTGATCCTGGGGCGGCACCTCCCGGCGGCCCAGGTGCGCCGACTCATCGAGGACGGCTTTCCGGTGGTCCACCTCGGTCGCACCGCCGAGCCCGACGTGCCCTGGGTGGGCGCGGACTACGCCGCCGCGACCGCCGAGGTCGTCCAGCACCTCGTCGAACTGGGGCACCGCGCGATCCTGCTGATTCGCGAGGATGACGAGGCGCTGCCCTCCACTGATCGCGAACTCGGTTTCCGCACCGGCCTGGCCGCCGCCGGCCAGTGGCGGCCAGCGAAGGCCGTTTTCCGGACCGCCTCCCCGGAGACCGACATCACCGCCGATTGGGTTCGGACCCAGATCGCCGCCGGCGTCACCGCCATCGTCGCCGAGGAGACCGACAGCGGCGCCGTCTGGCGCGCCCTGCTCACCGCGCTGGACCAGGCCGGCATCCACCCGCCGCACGAACTGTCGATCGCGCTGCTCGGCTCACCGCCAGCCGATCTGGCCGGCGGTCGGGTCGCCACCGGCTTCGACCTCCCGCGCAGCGCCCTCGGCGCTGCCGCCGTCCGGATGCTGGTCGCGCGACTGGCCGGCGGCCAACGCCCCGAACCGCTGGTCCACTGCGAGTTCCGCCTGGGCGCCACGACCGGAGTCCCCGCCCGAGACAACAACAAGCCCGCTCGTTGAGATCAGCCCCCGTCGTTGAAAACAGCCAAAGGAGAGACCGATCATGTCCCACCGCTCGCCCGTTATGGCCGACCCCGACGTCCTCATCGTCGGCGGCGGCGTCGGCGGAGTGGCCGCGGCGCTGGCCGCGTGCCGAGCCGGCCGGCGGGCCATCCTCACCGAGGAGACCGATTGGATCGGCGGTCAGCTCACGGCTCAGGCCGTGCCCCCGGATGAGCACCCGTGGGTTGAGCAGTTCGGCGTCACCGCCGCTTATCGCGCGCTGCGACAGGGCATCCGCGACTACTACCGGCAGTGGTACCCGCTTCGCTCGCAGGCGCTGGCCCTCACCGAGCTCAACCCGGGAGCCGGCCGAGTCAGCAAGCTCTGCCACGAACCGCGGGTCGCGCTGGCGGTGCTGCAGGCCATGCTCGCGCCGTACGAGTCCGACGGCCGGTTGCAAGTCTTGACCGAACATCGCGCCCGGGCCGCGCAGGTCGACGGCGACCGGGTGAGGACGGTGAGCGTGCAGGACCTTCGCTCGGGCGCGACCATCGAGATCAGCGCCCGCTACGTGCTGGACGCCACCGAGACCGGGGAGCTGCTCGCGCTGGCCGGCGCGGAGTTCTCCCTCGGCGCGGAGGCCCGCTCGGAACACGACGAGCCACACGCTCCCGAGGTGGCCGATCCCCTTGATCAGCAGGGCATTACTGTCTGCTTCGCGGTCTCGCACCACGAGGGCGAGGACCACACGATCGACCAGCCCGCCGACTACGGGTTCTGGCGAAGCTACCGACCCGACTTCTGGCCGGGGCCGTTGCTCGGCTTCCAGGCGCCGGACCCGCGCACCCTGGAGCCCGTCGCCCGCACCTTCAGGCCCAACCCGATCGAGGACCCGCTCGAGGTGTCGGCCGACCAGAGCGCCGACGCCGGGGACAAGGAGCTCTGGACCTTCCGTCGGGTGCTCGCCCGCGGACTGCACCGACCCGGTTCCTTCGCCTCCGACATCACCTTGGTGAACTGGCCGCTCAACGACTACTGGCTCAAGCCGCTGATCGGGCCGGATGAGGCCAGCTCGCAGCAGGCGGTGGCCGAGGCCCGGCAGCTGTCGCTGTCCCTGCTGTACTGGCTGCAGACCGAGGCCCCCCGGCCCGACGGCGGCACCGGCTTTCCCGGCTTGCGGATCCGCCCGGATGTGACGGGAACTGCTGACGGCCTCGCGAAGTCGCCCTACGGGCGGGAATCACGACGGGCCCGGACGGTCACGACGATCACCGAGCACGACGTCGCGATCGCGATCGTCGGCCCGAACGGCGGCACCCGCTACCGCGACTCGGTCGGCGTGGGCGGCTACCGGATCGATCTGCATCCCTCGACCGGCGGCAGAAACTACATCGACATCGGCTCGGTCCCCTTCGAGATCCCGCTCGGAGCGCTCGTCCCCCAGCGAGTGCGCAACCTGCTGCCGGCCGGCAAGAACATCGGCACCACGCACATCACCAACGGCTGCTACCGCTTGCACCCGGTGGAGTGGAACGTCGGCGAGGTGGCGGGCGCGCTGGCCGCGCACTGCCTCGACCACGCCGTGGAACCGCAGCAGGTTCAGGCCGAGGACAAGCACTTCGAGGAGTTCGCGCGAGCGCTCGAACACGTGGGAATCCAACGCCACTGGCCAGATATCCGCGGCTACTGACTGAGCCCGCGACGAGCCCGCGACCCGAGCCCGTGACACCAAAGGTTGAGGAGTTCAGGACATGACTAATCCTCGCATCCGCGTCGGCATCGACGTCGGCGGCACCTTCACCGACGCCGTCGCGATCGACGCGGCGACAATGCAGCTCGTCGGACAGGCGAAAGTGCCGACGAGTCACCAGCACGTCGACGGCGTCGCGCACGGCATCGTTGAAGCGCTCGAGCAATTGCTCGACCGCGTCGGGGCAAGACCGGAGGACGTCGCCTTTCTCGCCCACGGCACCACGCAGGCCACGAACGCGCTGCTGGAAGGCGACGTCGCCGCCGTCGGCCTGATCGGTATCGGGTCGGGGCCGGGCGCGGTCATGACCCGGCACCTCGCCTCGCTGCGCAAGCTGGAGACGACGCCGGGCA
Organism: Frankiales bacterium; assembly: GCA_025963265.1. Taxonomy (GTDB): domain Bacteria; phylum Actinomycetota; class Actinomycetes; order Mycobacteriales; family Jatrophihabitantaceae; genus Jatrophihabitans_A. The sequence goes on from JAOPUY010000381.1 coordinate 4,551, forward strand.
GGCACCTGCCGCTGACCTACGCGCACGTCGCCGACCCCACCGACGCCGTCGCGGTCAAAGCCGCAATCGAGCAACTGCAGCAGGAGGGCGCGCAGGTCCTGGTCGCGACCGAGCCGTTCAGCGTGGACAGCTCCGACGGAGAGGACGAGGTTCTCGCCGTCGCGCGCGAGAACGGCGTCCTCGCCGCCGGAGCGCACGAGATCACCTCGCTCTACGGCCTGCGCAAACGCACCCGGACGGCGGTCGTCAACGCGGCGATCCTCCCCAAGATGCTCGCGACCGCCGACCTGGTCGATTCGAGCATCTCCAAGGCCGGGGTCACCGCGCCGCTGATGGTCATGCGCTGTGACGGCGGCGTCATGTCTCTCGACGAGATGCGCCGCCGGCCGCTGCTGACCGTGCTGTCCGGGCCCGCGGCCGGGGTGGCCGGAGCGCTCATGCAGGAACGGGTCAGCGAGGGCATCTTTCTCGAGACCGGTGGGACTTCGACCGACATCAGCGTCATCCACCGGGGCAAAGTCGCGATCCGCTACGCCACGATTCTGGGCGAGCAGACGTACTTGTCCGCGCTGGACGTGCGCACCGTCGGGATCGGCGGCGGCTCGATGGTGCGGCTGGGGGCCGGCGCGGTCACCGCGGTCGGGCCCCGCAGCGCGCACATCGCCGGACTGCCCTACGCCTGTTTCGCCAATCCTGAGGACTTGCAGGACGCCCGCATCGCCACCATCCGGCCGATGGCCGATGACCCCGATGACTACGCGGTGATCGACTCCGCCGGCGGGCGGTTCGCGATCACCATGACGTGCGCGGCCAATGCGCTCGGGCTGGTCCCGGAGACCGACTTCGCCCACTCGGACCCGACGTCGGCGCAACTGGCGCTGGCTCCGTTGGCGCAACTGCTCGGCACTGACGTCGCCGGCGCGGCCCGCACGGTGCTCGACGGCGGCATCGGGCAGGTCCGGGCGGTGGTGGATCGCATGGTGCGCGACTACCGCCTCGATCAGGACGAGATTCGGCTGGTCGGCGGGGGCGGCGGCGCCGCCACCGTGACCCCGCACCTCGGTCAGACCATGGGCCTGCCGCAGGCGATCGCCGATCACAACGAGGTCATCAGCCCCATCGGCGTCGCGCTCGCGCTCATCCGCGAGCAGATCGAGCGGATCATCCCCGGAGCGGGACCGGACCAGATCCTGGCCGTGCGCAACGAGGCGGCCCAGGCCGTCCTGGCCGAGGGCGCGGCGCCCGGGGCGATCGAGGTCGATGTGACGGTCGATGCCCAGACCAACACGGTTCGGGCCGTCGCCACCGGCGCCTCGGAGCTGCGCACGCGGGACCGTTCCCAACATCTGGCCGAGGCCGAGCTGCGGGCCATCGCGGCCGAGAGCCTGCGGGTCGACCCCGACGTCCTCGAGGTGCTCGCCCACACCGTCGCCCACATCGTCTTCGGCGTCGAGCGACCGCGACGCTGGCGGCGACCGCACCACAGCGTCCGGGTCCTGGACTCCGACGGGGTGATCCGCTTGGTGTCCGCCGACGCCCAGGTCGAGGTCACCAACGTCGCCGGCACCATCGAGGCGTTGCGCGGCCTGGTCCACGCCAGCACCACCTACGGCGACGGCGGCGTGCGGGCGCCGGCGGTGCACCTGCTGCTCGGAACGCGGGTGGCCGACCTCACCGGCGTGCTGGACACCGAGGCGCTGCTGGCGTTGGCCCAGGGTGAGCTGAGCAACCTCCCGGGCGACGCGACAGTGGTGGCGATCGTCGAGCCCCGATCATGACTGTCGCCGGCACGGCCTTTCTCCGCAGCCTCGACGCGCGGAGTCGGCGGGGACTACTGCGCGAGTGCCGCTCGCTGGCCGAAAGCTCCGACGGCGATTTGGCCGCGGAGTTCCTGGCCGAGCAGCCGACCCACGCCGGCCGCGACGCCGGCCTGGTTCGGCTATGGGCGCAAAGGGCAAGCGAGTTCGGCGCGCACCTGGACGTCGAGGCCAGTTCGGGACCGCCGCTGCGCGTCTTCGAGCGGACCAACGGTCTCGGTCAGCTCCTGCTGGCCCGATTCTCCTCCCGCCCGGTGCCGACGGTCGAGCTCTACACCGACACGCTGGCCCTGGCCGATGAACTGAGCGCCGAGCTCGGCTGGCTCGAGTGGTTTCCGCTGGGCGCCGTGCGGCAGGCCGCGATGGCTCACGAACAGGCGCACTGCCACCTGCACCAGCAGCGGGCTAAGCGCGAACTCAAGCGCGCGGTCGACGCCAGCGCGGGACGCATCGGGCGGCTGCGCTTCTTGGCCCATGTCGTCGGGGCCGACGAGCTGGCCGCGCACGCCCACGCCCAGCGCGTCGCCCAGCTGGGCCGAAGTCCCTTGTTACTCAGCGCCGCGCTCGGACTCGCGGCCGACTTGATCCGATCGAACTGAGGCCAGTCATGGGAATTGTCATCCTGCTCGTCATGCTGGCCGGGGTCGCGCTGATCCTGACCAAAACCATGCCCACCGCCTTCGCCCTCGTGCTGGTCGCGGTCGTCATCGCCCTGGTGGTCGGATCGCCCCTCACCGGCGCGAACAGCGTCTGCGACACGGTGTTGCAGGCCGGGTCGTTCTCGCTGGCCTCGACCATGATCGCGATTCTGTTCGGGTCCTGGCTCGGCCGGATCCTGGACGAGACCGGGATCGCCGGCACCCTGGTGCGAAAGATCGTCGAGTTCAGCGGCGATCGACCGACCGTGGTCGCGCTCGGCGTTCTCGCGGTCTCGACCCTGGTCGGGACCGTCACCGGCTCGGCCCCGGCCGCGGTGCTAGCGGGAATCATCGGCATTCCGGCGATGATCGCCGTCGGCGTCCCCAAGGTCACCGCCGCCGGAACCATCTTGATGGGCATCGCCGCCGGGCTGCCGTTCGAGTTGCCGAGCTGGCAGTTCTTCTCGACCGCGCTGTCGCTTCCGATCCCGACGGTGCGCAGCTTCATGATCAAACTCTTCCCGCTGGCCCTCGCGCTCGCGATCTTGTTCGTGCTCATCGAGACGCGTCGCCAGGGGGCCATCCACGCCTGGTCGCTGCGGCCGGCCTCGCGCGGTTCCAGACGCTCCGCGCTGCGGTCTCAGCGCCTCGGCGACGCGCCGTGGTACTCGCTGCTCACGCCGGTCGTCCCGATCGTGCTCGCGCTCGGATTCAGCCTGGCCATCATTCCCTCGCTGCTGGCCGGGGTGTTGTACGCGTTGGTCACCACGACGCGTCCGCGGGATATGAACACCCGGATGCTCCGCACGCTCTACGCGTCCTTCCAGACGGCGGCGTCGCCGATCACGCTGTTCATCGCCATCGGCATCTTGCTGGCCGCGGTCAAGCTGCCGAACGCGGTCAAGGCGCTCGAACCCCTGGTCAAGGACGTCAGCCCGCACAATCCCGTGCTGTTCGTGGTCATCTTCACCATCCTGACCCCGTTGTGCCTGTACCGGGGACCGCTCAACATCTACGGGCTCGGCGCCGGCATCGCCGGCGTGCTGATCGCCGCCGGCATCTACCCGGCGGTCGCCGTGCTCGGCCTGACGGCCACCTACAACCAGGTCTTCGGCGTGTCCGATCCGACCAGCACCCAGACGGCGTGGAGCGCTCAGTACGCGGGGGTCAGCCCGCAAGCGGTGATGGTCCGAACGCTGCCCTACGTGTGGTGCGTCGCGCTCGGCGGAATGGCGGTCACAGCGATCAGCTATCTCTGACCGTGACGTCTGTGTGTGGGCTGAGACGAGAGAACTTTGGCCGGCCCCCGCCGGATCGTATTCTGGCGCTGAACGTCACGACCCGATCGCACCGTCGCCGATGTCCGTGGTCAGGTCCGGGGAAGGCGGCTGAGGTGCTGCACGTCGCCCTGCTGGGTGAGCAGGTGATCACCGACGCGGCGGGCGTCGTTCGCACCCGAGCCCCGCGAGCGGTCGCCCTGGTCGCCTTTCTCGTCCTGCATGCCGGCGTCCCGCAATCGCGCCAGCGACTGGCGACGCTGTTCTGGCCGGACTCCTCCGACGCCCAAGCGCTCACCAACCTGCGCCGCGAACTCCACCACCTGCGGAGCGTGCTGCCCGGCGAGGCGGCGCTGGTGGTGACCGGGAAGGACCTGTGCTGGCAGGACACCGACAGCTGCGTGGTCGACGTTCGGACCTTCCAGCGGGCGAGCGAGCGAGCGCTGGCCGCCGCGGCCGGCGAAGACAGCGGGGCCAGCGCTGCTGGCGGGGCCAGCGGGGAGCACGCGTTGTCCTACGCCACGGCCGCCGTCGCGGCCTACGGCGGCGAGCTGCTGCCCGGCGGCTACTACGACTGGCTGCTCGCCGCCCGGGCCGAGTTGGAGGACCGCTGCGTCGCCCTGCTCGATCTGATCGCCCGCACCCGGCCCCGCACGAGCGACCTGAGCGCAGCGGTCAACTCGGCCAAACGGCGGATTGCCCTGCGGCCGTTGGAGGAAGTGGGCTACCGCACGCTGATGGAGCTGCAAGCCGAGCTCGGCGAGCGGGCGAGCGCGGTCAGCACCTACCACCACTGCGCCTCGGTCCTGGAACGCGAACTCGGCGTCGAACCGGATCCGATCACCCGGGCGTTGCTCACTCGGTTGCTGAAGCAGACCGCGCCGACCGAAGTCCCACAGCCGTCCGCCCCCATCGCGACCGCTCGATTCGGGCGGCCGGCGGCCCGGCTGATCGGCCGCTCGGCCGAGCTCGAGGCGCTCAGCCGGTCGTGGCAGGTCGCGGTCACCGGGCTGCCTCGGCTGGCCCTGGTCCGGGGCGACGCCGGGGTGGGCAAAACCCGGCTGGTGTCCGAGTTGGTCGAGGTGGCGCGGCTGAGCCAGGCCGTCCTCGCCACCGCGCAGTGCTTCGGCACGTCCGGGCGGTTGG
>JAOPUY010000430.1 GCA_025963265.1 Frankiales bacterium
GATCCTCAAGACTCAATGCAGGCCGCGCTCATCGTAGGGATCGCCACCGGGCTGGTGATGGCCCGCTCGGATGTCACCGAGGACGAGGCGAATGACTTGCTCCGGGCAGCCTCAGATCGCACCGGGCTCGGCATGGCCGAGGTGGCCGCCGAATATGTCGAGACCGGGTATGTCGGGTTGGCCTAGGAGTCCCAGCCCGTCTGCGGCGTGGCGCAGGTGCCGCGGAAGACGTACTGCGAGGGCAGTTTGCGGTGATTGCTCGACCAGTCGATCGCCGGTCGACGCTGCTCGGGCGGCAGATAGCCGAGGCGGTACACGGCCATCAGCTCGAGTTCGTCCGGCACGTCTAGCAGCTTCTCGATGAGCTGCCAGTTGCCCGGTACCTCCATCGGGAACGAGACGAACTGAATTCCCAGGCCGAGCTCCGTCGTCGCCAGCCAGAGGTTCTCCATCGCCGCGCCCATGCTGAAGAGCGAGTAGAAGGAGGACAGCTCGCCCGGACGGTACTCAGCCCGATCCAGCAACACCCCGAGCAGCAACGGCGAGCCGGCCACCAGCTTCCGGTTCTCCTCACCCAGCGTCCGAGGCACTCGCAACGCGTTCATCATCTTCTGCCCGCGGGCGGTGAAGACCTGGCTGGTGAAGGGCCGCAGCAGCGGCGGCAGGTGGTCGAAGAGCATCCCGTCCCGGCGGGTCTGCATCTCCTCCTCGCTGAAGCGGAAGTAGCGGCGGTAGCGCTCGAAGAACGTCCCGTCCGACATGGCCTGGGTCATGCTGGCCCCGCTCAGTCGGGCGATCTCCTCGATCGTCGGGCGCTCCTCGATCAGCACGAACCGCCAGGGCTGGCTGTTGAGCTGGGACGGCGCGCGGCCCGCGAGTTCCATCAGCAGCTGCTGGTGCTCCACCGAGACCGGGTCGGGCAGAAAGTGGCCGTTGGTGGTTTTTCTACGTCGTATCGCCTCGAGCAGCTCCATCGTCCCACCATGCCATCACGAGGCTGGCGGCGTAGCAGGGCGCCGGGGCTAACGCGGTTAGCGTGTGGCGGCGGCGATCACCGGCCCCGATCCGCGCGATCCGGGCCAGGCCGAATCCGGCTGCGATCAGCCCGGCGCTGGCCGGACGACGCTGCCGCAGCCCGGCCGCGGCGGCTGCGGCCGTCAGCGCTGCGGTGACGCCGAACAGCGCGTGGTGCACCCAGCGGATCCGGTGAGTGTCGATCAGCCCGCTGGCCACGCTGGCGCCGAGGGCGCAACCGAGCAGGTAGCTAGTGGCCGAAGCCGTGGCCAACCGGCGGGTCGAATCGGGCGGGGCGCTCATGATTGGAGGCTAGTCGCCGATCAGGCTCAGCCGTGCTCGTGGCGCTGCAGCTGACGGCCGAGCTCGGCCTTGTTCATCCGCGAGTATCCGGTCACGCCCGCCGCTTTGGCGCGCTTGACCAACTCCTCCCGGGTGTTGCCCTCGACGTCGACCCCGCCGTAGGTCTCGCCTTTGCCCTCGCGCTTGGCCTTGGCCGGCATCTTCGAGCGCGGGTCAGAGGGCCCGTTGGCGTCTTTGAGCTCCCAGTGGTCGCCCTTCTTCTCGGCAACGTGCTTGACCGAGGCCCAGGCGGTGCGGTGGGCCCGCGCCTCGTCGTCATATTGCTCCTCAGCGCTTTCCAGGGTGTCCTCGTAGGTGTCGCGCACCTTCTTGGTGGAGCGCTTCAAAGTGCTGGGCACACTCGGGCGATCTTGGGGCATCAGCTGCCTCCATGGGCTGGGCGCTCGGTGACGACGCGCGTGACGAGCTGCGGGCTCAGCTGACTTCCACGATACTTCGCGTCATCATTGCCTTATGAAGAAGCGAAGCGGTTCGGTGCTCTCGATTCGGTCCCAGGACTCGGTGCTCTGCATCGGCAGTCGAGGCTCGGTGCTCTCGATCGGCTCGGTGGGCTCGGCCCTGTCGATCGGCAGCATCGGCTCATTCTGCTCGGCATTCTCGATCGGCTCGTTCGCCAGCTTCGGGTCTGTGCTGTCGGCGGCCAGCGATCGCTCGATCATGTCCTGGCTCAGCCGGCGCGGCGTGCTCGCGGCCGGAGGGCCCCGGCGATGACGCGGTACGTGGCCTTTCTCCGGGCGGTCAACGTGGGGCAGCGGACGGTCGCCATGGCCACCGCCCGACGAGCGCTGGAGGAACTGGGCCTGGCCGATGTCGGCAGCTACATCAACAGCGGGAACCTGCTGTTCACCGCGACCGGGAAATCGGCGACCCACCAAACCCGGATCCGGACTCGGCTGGAGGAGGAATTCGGTTTCGAGATAACGACATTCCTCCGCACCAAGGCCGAGGTGCGAGCAAGCGCCACCGCGAAGCCGTTCGGCGTCATCGAGCCCGGCCACACTCATTTCGTGCTGCTGACGCTGACCCCGCTCACCGCGGCCGAGCAGAAGTCAGCCGAGGCGCTGAGCAACTCCCACGACGAGGTGGTGCTCCTCGGCCGGGATCTCCACTGGCTGATCCGCTCCAAGTCGACCGAGACGACCCTGGGCCCCAAGGAGTGGAAGTCGGCGCTGCCGGAGAACCCGACGACCGCCCGCAACACGACGATGATGGCGAAGTTGCTCGAGCGGCTCTAAGCGAACGGCTCTGGGATCCGTCGAAACCGGACGACGGTGCCCGGCGCCGCCTGTCCGCAGCGCCAGACGTCAGCCCGCGCGACCACTGCGACCACTGGATACCCGCCGGTGGTGGGGTGATCGGCCAGGAACACCAGGGGTTGGCCGTCGGCGGGGACCTGGACCGCGCCGAGCGTCAGCCCCTCGCTGGGCAGCTC
>JAOPUY010000474.1 GCA_025963265.1 Frankiales bacterium
GTCGAGCAGGGCCACTACGACGTCTCGGTCGCGGTCGCCGAGCTCGGGCTGCTGCCGGCCGTCCGGGACGCGGCCGCCTCGACGGTCGTGCTGGCCGACGGGTTCTCCTGCCGCACTCAGCTGGATCAGCTGGCCGAGCGTTCGGGCCAGCATTTGGCTCAGCTGCTGGCGGCCAACCTGCCGCTCGCCGCCGCGTCAACGGGGCCGGCGCACGCCCCGGAACCGACCGGAGCGCCTGAACAGAGAGGTCGATCATGACTGCTGGCTTCGTCCCGCCGCCCTACCCCTACGACCGGTTGGACGAGATCGCGGCGGTCGCGGCCAAGCACCCGGGCGGCGCGGTCGACCTGTCGATCGGGACGCCGTGCGACTCGCCGCCAGCCGAGGTGATCGCCGCCCTGGCCGACGGCGGGCGGGCCAAGGGCTACCCGCCGTCCATCGGCAGCGCTCCGTTGCGGGCCGCGGCCGCTCGCTGGATCTCCCGGCGGCTGGGGGCCGAGGTCGATCCGGCGACGGAGATCGCGGCCTGCGTCGGCACCAAGGAATTCGTCGCCTCGACCCCGCAGTACCTCAAGCTGCGCACGCCCGACAAGGACACCGTGCTCTACCCGGCGATCAGCTACCCGACCTACGCGATGGGGGCGACGCTGGCCGGGGTGCGGGCCGTGTCCTACACCAGCCTTAGCTCGATCGTCCCGGCCGATGCGGAACGGGCTTTGTGCGTCTGGGTGAACTCGCCCAGCAACCCGACCGGACGGCTGGCGGACCTGCCGGCCGCGGCCGCCTGGGGTCGGGAGCGCGGGGTGCTCGTGCTGTCGGATGAGTGCTACGCCGAGTTCAGCTACGCCGCACCGCCGACGACCATGCTGCGGGAGGGGACGACCGGTGTGCTGGCGGTGCACTCGCTGTCCAAGCGCGACAACTTCGCCGGAGCCCGAGTCGGCTTCTACGCCGGGGACGCCGAGCTCGTCGACTACTTGCGCGAGGTCCGCAAGCACGCCGGGCTGATGGTGCCCGGACCGGTGCAGAACGCCGCGGTGATCGCGCTCGACGACGATGCCCACGTCGAGGCTCAGCGCGCGCGCTACTGGTCGCGGATGGGGCGGATCGCCGAGATCCTCGGCGCGCTGGGCATTCCGGCCGAGCGGCCGGCCGGGGCGTTCTACCTCTGGGTCGCGGTGCCGGGCGGGGACGCGTGGGCCACGGCGCGGATGCTGGCCGAGCGAGCCGGCATCATCTCCTCACCGGGCGACTTCTACGGCGAGGTCTCCTCCGGCTTCCTGCGGCTGGCCGCCGTCCAACCCGACTCGGCGATCGAACTGGCCGCAACCCGGGTCGGCCTCTAACCGCCGTCCCTACTGGGCAGCACGATGCCTCACACGGCGGCCGGTCGCGACTTGGCTCAGCATGCGAGCCATCACTTCACGTGGGAAGGCCGCTCGCCGCGGCTCGGGTCCAAAGTTCGCTCCGAGTGACGGATCGTATGCGGAAACGCGAAAAACGTCCCCGCGGGGACGCCTTTCCACTCAGGCTAGCCGAACTGGACGCCCTGGGCGAGCGGCAGCTCAGTCGAGTAGTTGACGGTGTTGGTCGAACGGCGCATGTAGGCCTTCCAGGCGTCCGAGCCGGACTCCCGGCCGCCGCCGGTCTCCTTCTCGCCGCCGAACGCGCCGCCGATCTCGGCTCCGGACGGACCGATGTTGACGTTGGCGATACCGCAGTCCGAACCGATGGCCGACACGAACTGCTCCGCCTCGCGGACGTCGAGGGTGAACACCGAGGACGACAAGCCCTGCGCGACGTCGTTCTGCAGCGCCACCGCCTGCTCGAAGTCGTCGTAGCTGAGGACGTAGAGGATCGGCGAGAAGGTCTCGGCGCGCACGATCTCGGTCTGAGCGGGCATTCGGACGATCGCCGGCTGGACGTAGTAGGCCTCAGCGGCGTCGGCCGCGAGCACCCGCGAGCCGCCCACGACGAGCGAGCCGCCGTCGGCCTCAGCGACCTGCAATGCCCGGCCGAAGCCCTCGAACGAGGCGGCGTCGATGAGCGGGCCGACCAGCGTCCCCTCGGCCAGCGGGGAACCGATCGGCAGCGAGGCGTAGGCGTTGCGCAGCCGCTCGACCAAGTCCTCGACGATCGAGGAGTGCGCGATCACCCGACGCAGGCTGGTGCAGCGCTGCCCGGCGGTGCCCGCCGCCGAGAACACGATGCCGCGCACGGCCAAGTCCAAATCGGCCGACGGGGCCACGATCGCCGCGTTGTTGCCGCCGAGTTCGAGCAGCAGCTTGCCGAACCGGCCGGCCACCTGGGGCGCGATCGCCTTGCCCATCCGGGTCGAACCCGTCGCCGACACCAGCGCCACGCGGGGATCGGAGACGAGCGCCTCGCCGACCGCCGCGCCGCCCAGGATGACCTGCGACACCGCAGCCGGGGCGCCGACCCGGCGGGCGGCCTCAGCTAGCAGGGTCTGGCAGGCCAGCGCGGTGAGCAGCGTCTTCTCCGAGGGCTTCCAGACCACCGGGTCACCGCACACCAGAGCCAACGCGGTGTTCCAGGACCAGACGGCGACTGGGAAGTTGAAGGCCGAGATCACCCCGACGACACCGAGCGGATGCCATTGCTCCATCATCCGGTGCCCGGGACGCTCGGTGGCGATCGTCTGGCCGAACAGCTGGCGAGACAGCCCCAGGCCCAGGTCGCAGATGTCGATCATCTCCTGCACCTCGCCCAGGCCCTCGGAGGTGATCTTGCCGGCCTCGATGGACACCAGGGCGGCCAGCGACTCCTTGTGCTCGCGCAGCAGTTCGCCGA
>JAOPUY010000533.1 GCA_025963265.1 Frankiales bacterium
CCTCGGCGAGCTCGGCGACCCGCGGCCGCAGCCGCTCGACGTGGCCGCGAGCGAAGGCGCCAGCCACCAAGCGGCGCAGCCGAGTGTGCGCCGGCGGCTCGTTCTCCAGCAGCGAGTGGACGTGCAGGAGCTCAAAGCCCGGCATCACCGCCGCCGGCCAGCGCGGCGCCCAGATCCGGCCCATCGTCCGCGCGCGCAGCACGGCGTTGGCCGCCCGGTGGCTGAACGCCAGCCAGAGCTGCTGGCCCTCGTGCCAGCGCACCTCGGCCACCGCCCGCTGGGCCGCGAACTGCGGATAGGGGTCGGCTAGGAACTCGGGTGAGGCGAAATCGAGCTCGGCCACGGTCACCTCTGAGCCCGCGTCACCGTCGAGTCACGGCCGCTCGGCGGCCGACTGCCCGCTGGCCGACTCGGCGGCCACGGCGGCCAGATCGCGAACGCCGAACGCGTGCGGCAGCAGCTCGCCCAGGCTGATCACCCCGCCCGGTTTGGCGATGAGCAGCTCAGGCCCGCCGTGCTCGATGAGAATCTGCCGGCAACGACCGCACGGCATCAAGAACGCGCCTCGGGCATCGACGCAGACCAACGCGACGAGTTGGCCGCCGCCGCTGGCGATCAGCGCCGACACCAAGCCGCATTCGGCGCACAACCCGACCCCATAGGCCGCGTTCTCGACATTGCAGCCGCTGACGATCCGTCCGTCGTGGACGAGCGCGGCCGCGCCGACCGGAAATTTGGAGTAGGGGGCGTACGCGTGTTGCATTGCCTCGACCGCCGTGCGATCCAGCACGTCCCAGTCGATGGTTTCCTCAGCCATACGCGGCACTCTCCCAGTCCATTGTTAAGACCTTGTTGAGAGGGTCGCCCTCAGCGCCTGTCCGCCTCGTCACATCACAGCAGCACCTCTCGGCTCACGCAGACCACGCAGACTAGGCTCGTTTGGCCTAAGTAACTTGCCGCTCCGCCAGAGAAGGACCTGACGAGACCACATGAAGAACCCGTGAGCGCCATATCCACCCCGCGGGCATCCGGCGACAGTCTGGACGCGGCGAACACCAGCAACAGCGGAACGGGACGCAGCCGATTCGGCGGGACGCTCTATCGCGGTCGCGAGGGCATGTGGTCCTGGGTAGCCCACCGGATCACGGGCGTCCTGACGTTCTTCTTCTTGTTCGCCCACGTCCTGGACACCGCGTTGGTACGGGTTTCGCCCGATTCCTACGACAAGGTCATCGCCACTTACAAGAACCCGTTCGTCAACCTGATGGAGATCGGGCTCGTGGGCGCGGTGCTCTACCACGCGCTGAACGGCCTGCGCATCATCGCGGTCGACTTCTGGTCGCGCGGGCCCAAGCTGCAGCGCCAGATGCTCTGGATCATCGTCGCGGTCTGGGTCGTGGTGATGGTGCCGGGCGCCTTCTTCATGTTCAAGCATTCCTTCGAGTCCCTCTTCGGGAGCAGCTGATGACGGCCGCCGAATTGCCGCCGGGCGCCGAGACGGTGTCCATCCCGGCCCCGCGGACCCGCACCAACACCCAGCGCCGCAGCGGCAGCCGCAGCAACACCGAGCTCTACGCGTGGCTGTTCATGCGGGTCTCCGGCGTGCTGCTGGTGGTCTTGGTGCTGGGCCACCTGTTCATCATGAACATCCTCGACGGCGGCGTGCAGCGCATCAACTTCGGCTTCGTCGCCGGCCGCTGGGCCTCGCCGTTCTGGCAGGTCTGGGACCTGCTCATGCTCTGGCTGGCCATGATCCACGGCACCAACGGGCTGCGCACGATCATCAACGACTACACCCGGCGTGACCAGCTGAGGTTCTCGCTCAAGATGGTCCTCTACACCGCGACCACGCTGACCATCGCGCTCGGCACGCTCGTCATCTTCACTTTCGACCCGACGATCAACTAGGAATCGGCTCACCTCATGCAGACGCACAAGTACGACGTCGTCATCGTCGGCGCCGGCGGCGCCGGGATGCGCGCCGCGCTGGAGTCCTCCACCCGGGCTCGCACCGCCGTCCTCACCAAGCTGTACCCGACCCGCTCGCACACCGGCGCGGCCCAGGGCGGCATGTGCGCGGCGCTGGCCAACGTCGAGGAAGACAACTGGGAGTGGCACACCTTCGACACCGTCAAAGGCGGTGACTACCTGGTCGACCAGGACGCGGCCGAGGTCATGTGCAAAGAGGCGATCGACGCCGTGGTCGACCTGGAGAAGATGGGCCTGCCGTTCAACCGGACGCCGGCCGGGCGCATCGACCAGCGACGCTTCGGCGGCCACACCCGCAACCACGGCGAGGCCCCGGTCCGCCGGTCGTGTTACGCCGCAGACCGCACCGGCCACATGATCCTGCAGACGCTCTACCAGAACTGCGTCAAGCAGGACGTCGAGTTCTTCAACGAGTTCTACGTGCTGGACCTGCTGATGACCCCCGACGCCGACGGCGTCGAGGTCGCCTCGGGAGTGGTGGCCTACGAGCTGGCGACCGGCGAGATCCACATCTTCAACGCCAAGGCCGTCATCCTCGCCACCGGCGGTTTCGGCAAGGTCTTCAAGACCACCTCGAACGCGCACACCCTGACCGGGGACGGCATGGGCGTGGTCTGGCGCAAGGGCCTGCCGCTGGAGGACATGGAGTTCTTTCAATTCCACCCGACCGGCCTGGCCGGTCTGGGGATTCTGCTGTCCGAGGCGGCCCGCGGCGAGGGAGCCATCCTGCGCAACGCCGACGGCGAGCGGTTCATGGAGCGCTACGCCCCGACCATCAAGGACCTCGCGCCGCGCGACATCGTCGCCCGCTCGATGGCGAACGAGGTCCGGGAGGGCCGCGGGGCCGGTCCCCACAAGGACTACGTGCTACTCGATCTGACCCACCTTCCGCGCGAGCAGATCGACGCCAAGCTGCCCGACATCACCGAGTTCGCCCGCACCTACTTGGGCGTGGAGCCCTACACCGAGCCGGTGCCGGTCTACCCGACCGCGCACTACGCGATGGGCGGAGTGCCGACCAACATCGAGGCCGAGGTGCTGCGGAACAACGTCGACGTCGTCCCCGGTCTGTACGCGGCCGGCGAGGTCGCCTGCGTGTCCGTGCACGGCTCGAACCGACTGGGCACAAACTCGCTGCTGGACATCAACGTCTTCGGACGCCGGGCCGGCATCGCCGCGGCCGAGTACGCGCTCAAGGCCGAACTGCCCGAGCTGCCGGCCGATCCGCAGGTCATGGTCGAGGCCATGGTGTCCACGCTGCTGACCTCGACCGGCGCGGAGAAGGTCAACGTCATCCGGACCGAGCTGCAGAACACCATGGACCGCAACGCCCAGGTCTTCCGGACCGAGGAGTCCCTGGCCGAGGCCGAGGCTGAGATCCACGCGCTGCGGGCGCGGTACGCCGACGTCGCGATCTCCGACAAGGGCAAGCGCTACAACAGCGATCTGCTCGAGGCGGTCGAACTGGGCTTCCTGCTCGACCTGGCCGAAGTGCTCGTCATCTCGGCCCGCAACCGCAAGGAGTCCCGCGGCGGGCACGCGCGGGAGGACTACCTCGAGCGCGACGACGTCAACTACATGAAGCACACCATGGCTTACCGGGGCGCCGATGGCGAGGTGAACCTCGACTGGAAACCGGTCGTGGTGACCCGCTACCAGCCGATGGCCCGGAAATATTAGGAGCGGATTCCTCGATGACTGCAGTAGTTGAACGCCCGGTGGCCCCGGTGGACGCTCCGGTGTCTCGTCCGGTCGAGGTCAAGATCCGCCGTTACAACCCCGAGGTGTCCGAGGAGGTCACCTGGGTCACCTACACCGTCGACGCCTTCCCGACCGACCGGGTCCTTAACCTGTTGATGAAGATCAAGGGCGAGCAGGACGGCACGCTGACGTTCCGGCGTTCGTGCGCCCACGGTGTCTGCGGCTCGGACGCGATGCGGATCAACGGCGTCAACCGGCTGGCCTGCAAGGTCCTGATGAAGGACATGCCCGACAAGCTCACCATCGAGCCGATCAAGGGCCTGCCGGTCGAGAAGGACCTCGTCGTCGACATGGAGCCCTTCTTCGAGGCCTACCGCGCGGTGAAGCCGTTCCTGATCACCGGCGGCAACGAGCCGTCCAAGGAATGGCTGCAGTCCCAGGCTGACCGGGACCGCTTCGACGACACCACCAAGTGCATCTTGTGCGCGGCGTGCACGACG
>JAOPUY010000434.1 GCA_025963265.1 Frankiales bacterium
GGTGATGCGGGGCGGCCGGCGCTATCTTCGACCACCGCTGCTTCACGGCCAGCGAGTGCTCAGGCGCGGTCGCCAGCAGCAGCCGGCGAAGCCCGCTGCCCAGCAAGCGCGAGGCCGCCCGGGCCGCCTCGGAGGCGATTCGGGCCGAGAGCTCGGCGTCGAGTTCGGCCCAGCGCGCGGCCAGGGTGGCCAGATCGGCTTCCCGATCGGTTTCGGGGTCGGGCTCGGCCGAGGCAAACGGCGACGGCGAGGACGAGGACGAGCCCAGCCAGCAGCGGCAGGCCATGGCGGCGAACGCGGCGCTGATTCGGGCGGTCGTGGCCAGCCGGCCCCGGCAGAAGTCCTCGACGTCCTCGGAGGTCTCGATCCAGCCGGCGGCGACGGCCGATTCCATGCCGCCGGAGTGGCTGTGGGCGCCGGCCGGCGAGCGGGAATCCAGCATCAGCAGCAGCCGCACCGGCATCTCAGGGGCGGCCATCAGAAGAGGAAGTAGCGCTGGGCCATGGGCAGCACCGCGGGCGGCGCCTCTTCGATGAGCTCGCCGTCCACCCGGACCGCGAAGGTCTCGGCGTCGACGTCGATCCGGGGCGTCGCGTCGTTGCGGGGCAGGCTCGACTTGCTCAACCGCGAGACGTCCTTGGTCGCGACCAGCGGCCGGTCGGACTCCCAGCGCTCGGCCAGGCCGGCCTCGAGTGCCGTGGCCGAGACGAAATGGCGCCCGAGCCGGGACGGCAGGCCGCCGAACGCGCCGAACATCGGCCGGGGCAACTCCGGCTGCGGGGTGGGAATCGAGGCGTTGGCGTCGCCCATCACCGACCAGGCGATGACGCCGGCCTTGATCACCAGATCGGGCTTCACGCCGAAGAAGGCCGGGTCCCAGAGCACGAGGTCGGCCAGCTTGCCGTTCTCGATCGAGCCGATCTCGTCGTCCAGACCGTGGGTCACCGCCGGCGCGATCGTGTACTTGGCGACGTAGCGCTGGGCTCGGTTGTTGTCGGCGTTGCTGCCGATGGCCGCACCCGGCCCCAGGCCGTCGCCGGGCAGCGCGCCTCGGCGCCCCTTCATCACGTGCGCGGTCTGCCAGGTTCGGGTGATGGTCTCGCCGATGCGGCCCATGGCTTGGGAGTCGCTGCCGATCATGGAGATCGCCCCGAGGTCGTGCAGCACGTCCTCGGCCGCCATCGTGGAGGGCCTGATTCGGCTTTCGGCAAAGGCTAGATCCTCGATCAGGGACGGGTTGAGGTGATGGCAGACCATCAGCATGTCCAGGTGCTCGTCGAGGGTGTTGCGGGTGTAGGGACGAGTCGGGTTGGTCGAGGACGGCAGGATGTTCGCGAACGACGCCGCCTTGATGATGTCGGGAGCGTGACCGCCGCCCGCGCCCTCGGTGTGATAGGTGTGGATGGGTCGGCCGCCGATCGCGGCCAGCGTCGACTCGAGGTATCCCGCCTCGTTGAGGGTGTCGGTGTGGATCGCGGTCTGCACCCCGGCGGCCAGGCCGACGGTGAGGCAGGCGTCGATCGCGGCCGGCGTGGTGCCCCAGTCCTCGTGCAGCTTGAACCCGGCGGCCCCGGCCCGCAGTTGCTCCCACAGGCCCTCGGCCGAGACGGTGTTGCCCTTGCCCAGCAGCACGACGTTGATCGGCCAGGCGGTCAGCGCCCGCAGCATCGCGTCCAGCCAGAACGCGCCAGGGGTGACGGTGGTCGCCTTGGTGCCGTCGGCCGGGCCGGTTCCACCGCCGATCACGGTGGTGATGCCGGCGGCCAGGGCGACGTTGAGTTGCTGCGGCGCGATCAGGTGCACATGCGAGTCGACGCCGCCGGCGGTGAGGATCTTGCCGTTGCCGGCGATGATCTCAGTCGAGGGCCCGATCACCAGCTCCGGCGTCACCCCGTCCATCGTGTCGGGGTTGCCGGCCTTGCCGATGCCGACGATGCGCCCGTCCCGAACGCCGACGTCGGCTTTGATCACGCCCCAGTGGTCGAGGATCGTGACGCCGGTCAGGACGAGGTCGGGCGTGCCCTGGGCGCGCGTGTTGAGGGCCTGCCCCATCGATTCGCGAATGACCTTGCCGCCGCCGAAGACGGCCTCGTCGCCGGCCAGGCCCCCGACGCCGCCGCAGCGGTCCTCGGTCACCTCGATCAGCAAGTCGGTGTCGGCGAGCCGAACCCGATCGCCGACCGTCGGGCCGTACAGCGCCGCGTAGCGGGCCCGCGAGAGCTCAGCCATGGGTCGGCTCTCCCAGCTCGCCCGCGTATTCGGGCCGCAGGCCGGGAATGATCCGCCGCCCGGCGATCTCGACCAGGCTGACGGCGCGGTTGATGCCCGGCTCGAACCGGACGGACGTGCCGGCGGGGATGTCGAGGCGATAGCCGCGAGCCTGCTCCCGGTCGAAGACGAGCGCGGGGTTCACCGCTCCGAAGTGATAGTGCGAGCCGACCTGGATCGGCCGGTCGCCGCTGTTCTCTACCAGCAGCTCGATCCGATTACGGCCGATGTTCAGCGTGATCACGCCCTCGGCGGGCAGCACTTCACCGGGAATGACGGACTCGGCGGTCATAGGATCGGACCGTGCACGGTGACCAGTTTGGTGCCGTCGGGGGAGGTCGCTTCGACCTGGACTGACTCGATCATCTCCGGCACGCCGGACATCACGTCGTCTCGACCGAGCACCGAGCGCGCGCTCGACATCAGCTCAGCCACCGTTCGGCCATCCCGAGCGCCCTCCAGAACGTAGGAGGTGATGATCGCGACTGCCTCCGGGTAGTTCAGCTTGAGTCCGCGGGCTCGCCGCCGCTCGGCCACGTCCGCCGCGTACGTGATCAGCAAGCGCTCCCGTTCGTGCTCGCTCAGTCGCATTCGGCCACCTTAAATCGACGTGATTTCTTGCGCGTAACACTGCCAGAAATCCAAAGTTGAGCGGAACAGACTCAACTTGGAACGCGTTGAAACTAGCAAAGTCGCTGGTAATGGAATGCCCGACGCTGGAAAGGTATAGAACAGACCCATGGAACTGACCACTCGTAGTCAGCAGGCCGTGTCCACGGCCGTGAAGACCGCCGCCGAGCGCGGCAACCCGGCCGTCGAGCCGGCTCATCTCGCTTCTGCTCTGCTCGCCGACGAGCAGGGCCTCTCGCGTCCGATCCTGCAGGCGGTCGGCGTCGACCCCGCGGTTGTGGCGCGCCTCGTCGAGACCCAGATCGCCGCCCTGCCCGCGGCGGCCGGCTCGACCGTGGCCGCGCCCCAGCCCTCGCGCAATTTCCTGTCCGTCCTGTCCACGGCCGAGCGCATCGCCAAGGACGCCTCGGACGACTACGTCTCCGGCGAGCATCTGCTGCTGGCCTTGGCCGAGGTGCCGAGTGAGATCAGCCGGTCATTCGTCCAGGCGGGAGCCAACCCCGAAGCCCTGCGCGCCGCCTTCACCCAGGTGCGCGGTTCGACGCGGGTGACCTCGCCCGACCCGGAAGGGTCCTATCAGGCGCTGGAGAAGTACGGGGTCGACCTGACCGCCGCCGCCCGGGCCGGCAAGCTCGATCCGGTCATCGGCCGCGACTCGGAGATCCGCCGAGTGATGCAGGTGCTGTCGCGTCGCACCAAGAACAACCCGGTGCTGATCGGCGAGCCCGGCGTCGGCAAGACCGCCGTCGTCGAGGGCCTGGCCCAGCGCATCATCGCTGGCGACGTCCCCGAGTCGCTGCGCGGCAAGTCGCTCGTCTCCCTCGACCTCGGGGCCATGGTCGCCGGCGCGAAGTACCGCGGCGAGTTCGAGGAGCGGCTGAAGGCCGTCCTCACCGAGATCAAGGATTCCGACGGCCAAATCGTCACCTTCATCGACGAGTTGCACACCGTAGTGGGCGCCGGCGCGTCGGGTGAGGGCGCGATGGACGCGGGCAACATGCTCAAGCCGATGCTGGCCCGCGGCGAGCTGCACATGATCGGCGCCACCACGCTGGATGAGTTCCGCGAGCACATCGAGAAGGACCCGGCGCTAGAGCGTCGCTTCCAGCAGGTGCTGGTCGGCGAGCCGTCGGTCGAGGACACCATCGGCATCCTGCGCGGCTTGGCTGGTCGCTACGAGGCGCACCACAAGGTGCAGATCTCCGACGGCGCGCTGGTCGCGGCCGCGACCCTGTCCGACCGCTACATCACCTCGCGCTTCCTGCCCGACAAGGCGATCGACCTGATCGATGAGGCAGCCTCTCGGCTGCGCATGGAGATCGACTCCCGCCCCGTCGAGATCGACGAGCTGCAACGCTCGGTCGACCGGCTGAAGATGGAGGAGATGGCGCTGGCCAAGGAGAGCGACCCCGCTTCGGTCGAGGCCGCCTGCTCCAGCTCCTTCTCAGCCCGCGGAATCTCCACGTACATGAGGCGGGACGCCGTCTCCAGGTCGCCGTCGCGCTGGGCCCGGTCGGCCTGCCCGCGCAGCGAGTTCAGCTGCTCC
>JAOPUY010000588.1 GCA_025963265.1 Frankiales bacterium
CGCGGTAGACCGGCTCGTCGGCCAGTTCGAACGGCCGCGAGCTGAGCACCCGGCAGACCCGAGCCGTCGCCACCGCCTGCTCGGCCAGCCGGGCCGCCGCCTCGGGCGTCCGGTCGATTCCGCTGGCGAAACCCCAGGCGCCGTCGTGCACGACTCGCACGGCGATCCCGAGATCCTCCGAATCCGAGCTTGAGTCGAGCTTCGCGTCGCGCAGCGCGAGGTTCGCGACTCGGATGCGTTCGAGCCGGAAGTCGGCGTGCGAGGCGCCCAACTCGCGAGCCCGGCTCAGGGCCGCGTCGGCCAGCACGGAGGCGGGCAGCGCCAGGAAGCTAGCGTCGATTTCGGCCATGACAAGACCCTAGCGTCCGGCTTGACGGCAATCCGCAGTCGGCTTGGTCTCAATCCGGGAGATTCTGCACGGCAGAATGTGACCGAGGGTAGACACTGTCCCAGACCATGCGGGGGCACTGGTTGGGCTGCGGCCGCTTGCCGTATCGGGGGAGTCGATGAACCTGGCCAGTGATCGTCTCAGCCGCATCGTGGTTGCGGGCGACGGCACGGTGTTGATCCGCAACGACAGCCTCGTCGAACCGGTGCCCCTTCGCGACGCGCTGGCCGAAGACGAGCCGTTGCGACTCGTCGTCGAGCACCTGCTGGCCGACCGGCCGCCCGAGGGGCAGCCGCATCTGGCCGACGTGGTCGGCCACCGGATCTCCACGCCGGGCGGTGGCATCGCCGGCGTCGAGGCCGCGTATGGCCGCTCGAAGCGGTCCGAGCTGACGTGCGAGGGCTGGCGATATCCGGAGCAGCCCGCCGACGCCGAGAATCCCCGGGCGGCCACGACGGCGGAGTATCGGCGCCCGCACCTCGTCGCGGCCTACGCGCGTTCGGTGCTGCTGCCGGGGCTGCCGGCTTTGCTGGACGGCATCGATCAGATGTTCGCCGAGGGCCGGGCGCTGCGTGACGTCCGCATGATCCAACCCGTGACGGGCGACATCCGGACCGTGCGGCTCTACGGCTGGTTGCCGGCCGCCGCCGAGGACGCCCGGGAGGCATCGCCGCGACCGGTGGGCATCTCGATTGACATCACCGAGCTCAGCGGCGCTCCCGACCCGTCCACCCGCTTCTTCGAGGCCCTGATCTCGGTGGTGCCCGACACGGTCATGGTGATCGAGCTGCCCGACGGCGACATCGTCTGGTCCAACGGCCGGCTGCCTGATCGGCCCGCCCGCGGCCAGGAGCCCCGCTACGTCCAGTTTCGTGAGACCGTCCATCCGGCCGACCGGGCCGAGCTCGACGCGTTGGCCGACCGGCTGCGTTCGGACCCGGCGGCGGGCTCGGTCGAGGTCCGGTTCCGCCGCCGGGATCACCACGAGGCCTGGCGCTGGGTGCATGTCTGGATCGCGCCATGGCGAAGCGGTCCCGATGGCGAGGTCGAGCAAATAGTCTGCACGTTGCGCGACGTGGACGAGGCGGTGCGCAGCGAGCGCCGGATGATCTGGGAGGCCGGCCACGACCCGCTCACCGGGTTGGCCAACCGCCGGGTGATCACCGAGACGCTGCAACGGGCCGCGAACGAGGCGGGCGATGACCGGCGGCACCTGTACTTCATCGACCTCGACGACTTCAAGAAGGTGAACGACGCCTACGGCCACTCGGTGGGCGATGACCTGCTGCGGGCGCTGGCCGCCCGGATCTCGATGCTGGTGAACAGCTCGGACGTGGTGGGGCGCTTCGGCGGCGACGAGCTCATCATCGTCTCGGCTCAGCCGCCCGAGCAGTTGGCCGAGCGGCTGCTGGCGGTGGTGCGCCGTCCGGTCACCCTGGCCGGGGCCGAGCTGACGGTGACGACCAGCGTCGGCGTGGCCCATGTGGGCCTGGCCGAGGATCCCGGTGACGTCGTGCGTCGCTCGAACGAGGCGATGTACGCGGCCAAGCGGGCGGGTAAGAACCGGTACTCGACGGCGGGCCCGCTGAACACCGGCCCGGCCCAGCGTCGGGTCGAGATCGAGTCGCAGCTGCGACGGGCGGTCACCGAAGCGGGCGAGCAACTGCACATGGTCTTTCAGCCGATCGTCGACGCGGACGGGGTGCCGGTGGCGGCGGAGTCGTTGCTGCGTTGGGAGCACCCGACCCGCGGGACGCTGCTGCCCTCGCAGTTCCTCGACATCGCCGAGGCGGCCGGCCTGATGGCTGAGCTCTCCGAGCTGATCGTCCGGCAGTCGATCGCGGCGGTGAGCGAGTGGACCGCGGCCGGGCACCCGCTGATGGTGACCGTGAACGCGGGTCGGCGGGAATTGGGCAGCGGAAAGCTGGCCGGCTTGATCATCCGGGCGCTGGATGAGACCGGCATCCCGCCCAGTCAGGTCTGCCTCGAGGTCACCGAGTCGGTGCTGGTCGACGCTGACTCGCCGGAGCTGGCTGAGCTGTTCCGGCTGCGCGACTTCGGCCTGGAGATAGCGTTGGACGACTTCGGCACCGGATACGCGCCCTTGACCTACCTCAAGCGGTTGCCGGCGACGATCCTCAA
>JAOPUY010000599.1 GCA_025963265.1 Frankiales bacterium
CCGCCCTGGGACCGCTCCCGCCATTCATTGGCGAGCGCGACGGGGTCCTTGGCGAACTGGCGCGCGCTGGCCCGGCCTTTGGAGATCAGCTCGTCGCCCACGACGGGGTCGAACGCGGGCAGCGGGCCGTCGACGTCGAAGTCGGACAGGTCGGTGTTCCACAACTGCTCGAGGAACTTGATCGCGGTGGCCGGCGAGACCTGGGCGCGGCGGACCTCCTGGGCTCGCTCCGCGGCGTCGGCGTCGGTGTCGCCCAGCACGAAGGTGGCCGCGGGCAGGATCAGCAGCTCGTCGTTTTGTCGGCCGTACTTGGCCAATCGGCCTTTCACATCGGCGTAGAAGGCCTGGCCGGCGGTCAGCGTCGAGTGCCCGGTGAAGATCGCGTCGGCCGAGGAGGCCGCGAAGTCCCGACCGTCCTCGGAGTCCCCGGCCTGGAAGATGACCGGACGGCCCTGGGGGCTGCGGGGCACGTTGAACTGACCCTCGATGTCGAAGTGCCGGTCGTGGTGGGCGAACGCGCCGGCTTGCGGATCGCTCAGGAACACGCCGGACTCCTTGTCGGCCAGGATCTCCTGGCCTTGCCACGAGTCGAACAGCTCCAAGGTCGTGCCCAGGAACGTGCGGGCCCGCGAGTAGCGGTCCTCCTGGGCGAGGTAGCCCCCGCGCCGGAAGTTCTCACCGGTGAACGCGTCCCACGACGTGACCACGTTCCAGGCCGCGCGGCCGGCCGAGAGGTGATCGAGGGAGGCGAACTGACGGGCGACCTCGTACGGCTCGTTGAAGGTGGAGTTGATGGTGCCGGTCAACCCGAGTTTGTCGGTCACCGCGGCCAGCGCAGCGAGAATCGTGAACGTGTCCGGGCGTCCGACCACGTCGAGGTCGTAGATCAGCCCGTTCTGCTCGCGCAGCCGAAGTCCCTCGGCCAGGAACATGAAGTCGAACTTGCCCCGCTCGGCCGTCTGAGCGAAGCGGCGAAACGAGTCGAATTCGATATGGCTGCCCGCGGCCGGGTCACTCCACACCGTGGTGTTGTTGACTCCGGGAAAGTGCGCGGCCAGGTGGATTTGCTTGATCGGCTTGCTCATGGGTCTCATGCCTCGCTGTCGTGCGATCGATTAGGTCACTTTCGGAATCGGCCCTACGAGACGTCCCAAAAGTTTAGTTCGCAGCCGCCCTTCTTGTCGACGCCTAGGGCCCGAACCAGGTCACTCCGGAAAGATCAGGCCGACCATGGGATTTCCTCTTGCCGCGACCACTTGCCCAGGCCTCGGCGGTGGGTGATCCGCCATCTAGGCGGCGATCTCGACTCACAATGCCGATAGGTAAGCTAGAGAATACCTTAGTTTCGGTTGAATGTTCAGTCGAGGAAACCGATCAAAACACGCACGCGACGGCCGCACACTCGTTGACCTCGCGCGGTCCGGGAGATAGCCTCACATTCAGCTTGTATGTGAGCTCGTTTCTCCGACTGCGGCGCTTGGCCGCAGCGGCCCCCCGACAGCGAGGACCACATGACTACAGAAGCCGCGCAAGACGACGAGATCCGCACCGTCACGGCCGGTGGCATCCCCATTCAGGTCCGCAAGGTCGGCACCGGTCCGGACGTGCTGTTCGTCCACGGCGTCTACGTCAACGGCTCGGTGTGGGACGACGTGGTGGACCTGCTCAAGGACCAGGTGACCTGCTGGGTGCCCACGCTCCCCCTCGGCGCCCACGAGACGCCCTTGGGATCGGACTGGCAGCCGACGCTCGAGAGCATTTCCGATCTGCCGCTTCAGTTGCTCGAGGCACTCGACCTGACCGACGTGACCGTGGTCGGCAACGACAGCGGCGGCGGCTTCGTGCTCTTAGCCTTGAATAGCGCACACGTCGGGCTCGGACGGATCGGTCGACTGGTGCTCACCAACTGCGACAGCTACGACCACCTGCCGCCCACCTCGTTCAATCCCCTGATCGATCTGTGCATCGCCTCGCCCGAGATCGCGCGCGACCAGCTTCGTCCGATGCTCTACTCGGCGGCAGGCCAAGCTCAGTTTCTGGAAAGCGTTGCCAGCAGCAAGATCCCCGGCGCACGCGTGCCGACCCTCTTCGGTCGCGAGGACGTGCTCGACGACGCGGTCAAGGCGACCGCCACCTTGAAGCCGACGGCCGACCAACAGGCCATGGGCTGGCTGACGAGCGTCGACCTGCCAGTCGATCTGGTCTGGGGCGATGCGGACGTCTTCTTCCCGCCCTCGGACTGCGACCGCTTGGTGGCGGCGCTGCCGCGGACGACGGTCAAGTGGATACCGGGCGCTAGGACCTACACCCAGCTGGACGCGCCCGCCGAGCTGGCGGACGTGATCCGCGCGGCCGCTCTCGCCGGACAGAAGTAGCGCCACCGTGGCGACCCCGTCGGCCGCGGGCGAAGCTGATCACGAGGAGCTCTCGGTCGACGTCGCCGGTGTGCCGATCGCCGTCCGGCGCACCGGTCGCGGGCCCGATGTGCTTCTTATTCACGGCGTGTACGTGACCGGGCGCGTTTGGGACGACGTCGTGACTCGCTTGGCGGCGACCCACACCTGTTGGGTTCCGACCCTGCCCCTCGGAGCCCAGGCCACAGAGATGCACCGGAATTGGAAGCCGACGCTCGACGGCCTCACCGCGCTGATTCCGGGACTGATCACGGCCCTTGGCCTGGACTCGGTCACGCTAGTGGGCAACGACTCGGGCGGCGGCCTCGTGCTACTCGCCCTCGACGGCCAGCACCCCACGATGGCTCGGGTCACGTCGCTGGTGCTCACCAACTGCGACAGCTATGACCACTTGCCGCCGAAGGCGTTCGGGCCGCTCGTCACGCTCAGCCGAGTGGCTCCGGTCCTCGCTCGGCCGATCATCCGGCTGCTCACCGCGTCCAAGCGCGGACGGCGGCAGTTCCTCAAGGGAGTGACCAACGCGCAGCTGTCGAGCGATCGCGTCGCGGAGATCTTCGGAGCGGGCCAGGTCGTCCGCGACGCGGTCAAGGTCACGGCCGCGCTCAAGCCGACGGCCGCGCAGCAGGCGATGGCGTGGCTGCCGCGTGTCACGACCCCCACCAAGCTGGTCTGGGGCGACAACGACGATTTCTTTCCCAAAGCCGATGCCGAGCGGTTGCTGGCCGCCTTGCCGAACGTCGAGGTCACCTGGGTTCCGGGCGGCAAGACCTACGTGCAGCTCGACGCGCCCGACACGGTCGCAGCAGTCATTGCCGGCTCCTGACGTCAGCTCCGTGAGGCCGCCAGCCAGCTGGGCGTGGCCGACGAGGACAAAAACATGGCCGTATGCGCGGAGACGATCTGGCTGCGGTGGGCTCTAATTGCAGCGGGCCAGCTACTGGTCGTCCCGGCGGCGTCCAGCTCCGACCGCCCAGCGAGAGGAAACCCGTGTCACAACCGGCCGAAACCACCGTCAGCAACGGCACCGACCCGGTGACGATCGACCACGAGCAGCGCCGTCGAGATGGCCTCGCCCGCTACGCGGAGATCATGGGCGTGCCCCACCCAGCCCCGCAGAGTCCACGCACCGCGACGCTCATCGACTTTGTCTTTGCCGAGATCTGGTCTCGGCCGGTGCTGACTCGGCGCGAGCGGCGGTTCATCTCGCTGACCTGCGCCGCCGCGACGGACTCCTTGTCGACCCTCGCGGATCTCCTCTACGGGGCCTTGGCCAGCGATGAGATGAGCTACGCGGAGCTGGGCGAATGGGTCTTGCACTACGCCGTCTACTGCGGCTGGGGCAAGGCCGAGACCGCCGAGCGGATCTTGGACGAGCAGTGGCAGCGGCTGCACCGAGCACGGGGCGAGCTGGTCCCCCCGCGTCCGGAGCACCCGCAGACGACGGTCCCGGAAGACCAGGAGCTGCGCAAGCAGGGTGGTGAGCAGGAATTCAGGGACACCAACTTCGTCCCGTCGCCGGCCCGCGGGGTCCCCTACTACGACGACGGCATCTTGAACTTCGTCTTCGGCGACATGTGGAAGCGCCCTGGCCTCTCGCGCCGGGACCGACGGTGGATAACGCTGGCTTGCGTCGGGGTCGACGACACCGTCGGCCCGATTCGGTCTCACGTCTACTCGGCGATGAAGGGCGGCGACATCAGCTATGAAGAGATGCGCGAGATGGTCCTCCAGTTCGCCGCCTACGCCGGATGGCCGAAGGGCTCCTTGATGCAGCAAACAGTGGACGAGGAGCACACCCGCGTTGTGACGGAGGGCAGTCAGTCCTGATGCGCGAACCCTCGCTCGTGCCGGGTCGCTTCGCTGGCAAGAAGGCCGTCGTCGTGGGTGGCGGACAGTTGCCCGGTGAGACGATTGGCAATGGCCGGGCCGTCGCGACGCTCTTAGCCGCTGAGGGCGCCGAGGTTCTCGTCGTCGATCGGGATGCTGAGGCCGCCGGCCAGACCGTCGACGCGATACTCGCCGCCGGGGGCGCTGCCCACGCCCTGCGCGCGGACATCGCGTCCGAAGCCGATTGCCAGACGATCCGGCGCGTGGCGGTAGACACCCTCGGTCAGGTCGACATCCTGCACAACAACGTCGGAATCGTGATCGTCGGCAGCACCGAGGACACTGCGCTGCCGGATTGGCAACGCGGATTCGACGTCAACCTGACGGGTATGTGGCTGGTCAGCAAGTTGTTTCTGCCGGCGATGCGCGAGCGGCGGTCAGGCTGCGTGATCAACGTTTCCTCCATGGCCGGCGGGTTGACTGGCTCGAACGTGTACTCGCTGACCAAGAGCGCGGTGAACGCGCTCACTCGCGGGTTGGCCTTGGAGTACGCGCCGCACAACGTCCGGGTCAACGCGATCGCGCCGGGCATGATGGACACCCCCATCGGGGTCGATCGCATCGCAGCGCCCGGCGGGCCTACCCGCGCCGAGATTGCCGCGCAGCGAGCCGCGATGGTGCCGATGCGCAGGCAGGGCGACGCCTGGGATGTGGCCTACGCGGCGGGCTTCCTCGCGTCCGATCAGGCGAGTTTTGTCACCGGCGTGATCTTTCCGGTCGATGGCGGCAGCGCCCTCAGCGGAGCGTTCTAACGACCTGGCGGCACGCCTACTGGGCGTCCGCCAAGCTCGCGAGGGCCCGGTTCCGGTACTCAGTGGGGGTGTCGCCGGTATAGCGGGTGAACGCGCGGGTAAACCCGCTCGCGCTGTCAAACCCCACGGCGGCCGCAACGTGAGCCACGCTCGATCGGTCGACGGCGAGCTGGCTCATAGCTCGAAGGAGCCGCGCCTGCAGGAGGTATTGCTGCCAGGTCATGCCAGCCACCGCCTGGAACCGCCGGCGGAGCGTTCGCTCGGAGACTCCCACGGCGTCGCTCACGTCGCGAATGACGACCTGGGACAGATGCTCCGCCGTGTAGCGCATGGCTCCGGCCACGAGCGGATCATTGCTGGTCGGCAGGGAGAAAGGCGTTTCAAAGTCGATCCATTCATCAACCAGCTTCGACAGCGCCGTGA
>JAOPUY010000003.1 GCA_025963265.1 Frankiales bacterium
GGCTCCCGGTGCAGCAGGCCGCGCCGGTACTGCTTGCGGCCGCTGGGGCTCTCCATCCGCTCGAGCGCGGTCGCCTGCAACGTCTGACGCTGGACGTTGCGTTTGCCCAGCAGCTTGCGGATCGCCGGGCGGACGAACACCTCGAAGGACACCAGGGAGGAGACCGGGTTGCCGGGCAGGCAGAAGATCGGGGTGCGGTCCCGGCCCAGATAGCCGAACCCCTGCGGCATCCCCGGCTGCATCGCCACGCGGACGAACTCCACGGTCCCGAGCTGGCTGAGCGCCTCCTTCACCACGTCGAAGGCGCCCATGCTCACCCCGCCTGAGGTGATGATGATGTCGGCCCGCAGCAGCTGCGAGTCGAGGACGTCCAGCAGTTTCGCGTGGTCATCGGGCACGATGCCGACCCGATAGGCGTCCGCGCCGGCGTCCCGGGCGGCCGCGGCCAGCATGTAGGAGTTCGCGTCGACCACCTCGCCGAAGCCGGGCGTCCGCCCGACCTCGATCAGCTCGGAACCGGTCGAGATGACGACGACGCGCGGACGCGGCCGAACCAGCACCCGGTCGTGGCCGGTGGCCGCGAGCAGCGCGATCTGCTGCGGGCCCAACGCGGCGCCCGGGCCGAGCGCCGTGGCTCCGGCGGCCAGGTCGCCGCCGGCCCGTCGCACGCACTCGCCGGTTCGGGCCGATCGGTGGATCGCGACCCGCGCCACGCCTCGGTCGGTGTCCTCCAGCGGAATGACCGCGTCCGCGCCGGGCGGAATGGGCGCGCCGGTCATGATCCGCATCGACAGCCCTGGGCCCATGCCGGAGATCGCCCGCGCGCCGGCGACCACGTCGCCCACCACCGGAAGCACCACCGGGTTCTGCTCGCTGGCGTCCTTGAGGTCGATCGCGCGCACGGCGTAGCCGTCCATCGCCGAGTTGTCGAAGCCGGGCAACGGCCGCTCGGTCACGATCTGCTCGGCCAGCAGCAGGCCCTGGGCGTCCAGCAACGTCAATTGAATCGGGTCGATCGAGCCGATGGTGTCCAGCACCTTCGCCAG
This sequence comes from Frankiales bacterium, assembly GCA_025963265.1. GTDB lineage: Bacteria > Actinomycetota > Actinomycetes > Mycobacteriales > Jatrophihabitantaceae > Jatrophihabitans_A. The sequence goes on from JAOPUY010000003.1 coordinate 1,047, forward strand.
TTGCTCGGCCACCGGACGCAGTCCGGCGGTGGCGACCGGGAAGGGCTTCACCCCGACGGTCGGACGTGGAGCTTGGCCGGTTGGCGGTCCATCCGCGCGACCGTCGCTGGTCGCGTCAGACGGAAAGCCGGGCCGTTGGTCCGTCACAGTGCCGCTCTCCTACCGATTGATGTTCCTGACCCCCATCTTGCCCCAGACTCCTGCGCGGTGGCCTTAGCAAAGGGCCGCCACGCCTGATCAGTTCGTTCCGCGGCAGACCGCACACTGTGGGCATGACGACGAAGGCATCGCTGCGGGCGGAGATCTCACAGGGCCGCAAGCAACTCTCGGCGGCCGATCGCGAGCAGGCGCGGGTCCAGATCCGCCGGCAGGTGCTCGCTTGGTGCCGCAGCGCCGACCTGCCGACGGGCGCCCGCATCGCCGCCTATGAGCCGCTGATGAGTGAGCCGGGTTCGATCGAGCTGCTGGTCGAGCTGCGGCAGGCCGGCTTCGAGGTGATCGTGCCGATGACCCAGCCCGACCGCGACCTCGACTGGGGCGAGTGGACGCCGACCCGGCAAGCCCGTCAACCACTGGGCCTGGACGCGATCGCGGGCGCGGCGCTCGTCCTGGTCCCCGCCCTGGCCGTGGACGCCGCCGGCCGGCGGCTGGGCCGCGGCGGCGGTTCCTACGATCGCGCGCTGGCCCGAGTCGCCCCGGGAACCCCGGTCGCCGCGCTGCTGTTCAGCGGCGAGCTTCGACCGGAGGTGCCGCACGATGAATGGGACCGGCCGGTGTCGGCGGTCTTCCTGCCCGAAGGGCGGCGGGAGCTCTCGAGCTGAAGTTCCTCGGAGCTCAGAAGCCGCTCGTGAGGCCCCGACTGGACGCCGGAACACCGGATGCCGCACCATTGTTAGCAGTCATGCAGTTCGAGTGCTAACAGCTCCGGGCGCGGCGCATCCGCGAAGGCTGCTGTCTGGCCCGCGGACGGATTTGGATCAGCGCCACCGGAAGGACGCTTTGCGATGCCCACGTACCAGTACGCCTGCACTAATCCCGAGTGCGGACACCAGTTCGAGCAGTTTCAGTCGTTCACCGACGCGTCGCTGACCGAGTGCCCGGTTTGCGGGCTATCGGTGCGCAAGGTGTACGGCTCGGTGGGCGTCGTGTTCAAGGGATCGGGCTTCTATCGCAACGACAGCCGCGACGCCAAGACCTCGGCGACCCCCGCTGCCAGCGGCGGCGACGGCGCCAAGTCGGGGGCGGACTCCGGCTCCAGCAGCACGAGCGGCGACTCCGGGTCCAGCTCGGACACCAAGGCCAAGCCGGTGCCAGCTGGGGCGGGCGCCAGCGGCTCGTCGAACGGCAGCTCGTCGAACGGCAGCTCGTCCAACGGCTCGTCGGCTAAGGGCGGCTCCGCCAGCAATGGCTCATCGTCGAACGGCGGCTCCTCGTCCAACGGCCCGTCCAAGGCGGCCTCGGTCAGCTGAGCCCGGCCGAGCCCCAGTTGCCGGCCGCGGGTAATCGCGCCGCTGGTCCACAGCCTGGCACGCCGTCCACAGATCGGCGGCCCGGCCCCCTTATTAAGGGTCCGGTCGCCAGGCTGGGCGCATGTCATTTGAACGCGCC
>JAOPUY010000009.1 GCA_025963265.1 Frankiales bacterium
CGGCCCTGGAATCCACTCGTCAGTGGTGGCAGGATTGGGCTGCCCAGGCCTCCGGGGTGACCGGCCAATGGTCGGAGGCGACCACCCGATCCCTGATTCTACTTCGGGCAATGACTCACGCCGAGACTGGCGGGCTCGTCGCGGCCGCGACCACCTCATTGCCGGAGGCTTTCGGCGGCGGACGGAACTGGGACTACCGCTACGTGTGGCTTCGCGATGCCGCCCTAGCTATCCACGTCCTGATAACGCACGGATACCTCGACGCGAGCCGGCACTGGCGCGACTGGATGCTGAGGGCGATCGCCGGCGATCCCGAAGATCTCAGGATCATGTACGGGATCGCTGGTGAACGGAATCTGGCTGAAAGGCAACTGCCGAGCCTGCCGGGCTACGACGGGGCGACACCGGTGCGGATCGGCAACGGGGCAGCCACACAATTCCAGGGTGATGTGATCGGCGAGGTGATGGTCGCCATGCGGCACGCCCGCGCGGCAGGGGTGCCGGCAACAGAGTTGTCCTGGGCGTTACAGAAATCGTTGGTCGAGTACCTGGAAGCCCACTTCGCAGAGCGTGACCGCGGGATCTGGGAGATCCGAGGCGCTCCCCAACGATTCACCCATTCCCGCGTCATGATGTGGGCGGCCTTCGATAGTGCCATCGAGGCCGTTGAAGTCCACGATCTCGACGGGCCGCTGGCTGGGTGGCGAGCGCGGCGCCAGCAGTTGCGAGATGAGATCGAGTCGATGGGTTACGACGAAGCTCTCGACAGCTACACCCAGTCGTATGAGTCCTCGGAGCTTGACGCGGCGCTTCTTCAGCTGCCACAGGTCGGGTATTGCGCATGGGACTCCCCACGAATGCTGTCGACGGTGAGCCGGATTGAGGAGCGGCTGATGGACGGCGGCGGCTTGGTACGCCGCTACAGCAGCGGCTCTGGGGTCGATGGCCTAGTCGGTGTCGAGCATCCGTTCCTGGCCTGTTCGTTCTGGCTTGTCGAGCAGTACGCCCGGTCGGGGCGCCGTGATGATGCGGTGCGCCTCATGACGACCGTGACGGGGCTGGCGAACGAGGTGGGGATGTTGAGCGAGGAATACGACGTCCGGCACCGCCGTCACGCCGGCAACACTCCGCAGATGCTGAGTCATCTGGCGTTGATTCGGGCTGCGGACGCATTGCGGGACACAGAAGGATAGGTCGCGCCGGGGGACGGAAAGTCGTCGGCCGCCTGGCTAACCGGGCCCGCCGATGATCAAGCCGGCAGCGCCGACCCGCCACCGCTCCCCCGTCGCGGTGGCACCACTCAACCCGCGAAGTCGGGTGCTTCCGAGCGTAGTGATCAGTCCAGGGCCGGCGAGTCCGGCGAAGCCCACGGTTCGTGCAGGGTCCCAGTCTTGCTGCTGAGCCAGTCTCGGCGCGATCCGGGCGAATCCCGAGGCGGAGTCGGCAATGAGCCAGGCGTCCGGATGGACGGCAACCAGCTGCCGGGCCTGACGCAGCCAGGACGCGGCCTGCGCCGGCCAGTTCACCACCGCCAGCACGGGCCGCTCTCGGTCCTGCCAGGCCGCAGCGAACGCGGTCGCGGCGGCCTGCGCGTCCGGATCGCGTCCGTGGCCTACGGCCACGGTCAAGGCGCCGCGCTCGAGGAGCATGTCGACGATGAGGCTCAGTTCCGCGTCGGTATGCGGTGCGGGGGAAGCCGGCTTGTGCGCCGACGCTGTCGCTGGGCGCGCTCCCGTCGTTGATGAGTCAGTCCAGCCCGCTGCAGCCGATCGGTGGGACACGGTTGTTCCGTTCAGGCCGCGTCGTGGAAGACGAGGCCGAGGGCGTGACGTTGGCCGGAGCGGATGGTCGACACGCCGTGCCGCACCGGTGCCGCTGACCATCCTCGCGCGGAGGGGACCGGTCGGTCGCGGGTCGTGAACACCAGACCGTGTCCGTGGGGGATGGTGAAGGCGTTACCTCGGGATTGGGCGCGTGAGCGCTGCTCGTAGAGCAGGAACTCTCCGCCGGTGTGGTCGGTGCCGGGGTTGCTGAGGTTGATCACGACCTGCATGGGGAACACGAGGTTGCCGTACAGGTCGCGGTGCAGAGCGTTCCAGTCCCCTTCGCCGTATTGCAGGAGGATGGGCGTGGGCTTGGTTTGCCCCGCGTCATGACACATCTGCAGCCACTCTGCCAAGCTGTCTGGCCATGGCGTCTCGCGCCCCAGCCGGGTCCACCATTCCCGCGCGATGGGCAGCAGCCGCGGGTACAGGGCGGTCTTGAGCTCGGCCACCGCGTCCGGGAAGGGCTTGGCGAAGTACCGGTACTGGCCTCGCCCGAACCGGTGGCGTGCCATGTCCACGGTCGAGCGGAAGCGGCTGGCGTCGTCATAGAGGGCGGAGATGTCGGCGGCCTCATCGGGCGTGAGCAGGGGTCCGATCAGGGCGGCGCCGACGTTGTCGAGGTCAGCACGGATGCGGTCCCAGGCGGCCTGGCCGACTCGATCGGCGAAGGCGTCGCCGGTGTTGATCTGCGGTTGGGTGTCGGTCCGAGTATTGGTGGTCATGCCGCACGCTCCAGGGCGAGCAGGGCGACCTTGGCGTCTGGGCCGCCTCGATAGCCGCCTATGGTGCCGTCGGAACGCACGACGCGATGGCACGGGACGACGACCGGGATGGGGTTGGTCGCGCAGGCAGTGCCGACGGCTCGGACCGCGTTAGGGCTGCCGGCCAGGGTGGCCAACTCGCGGTAGGTGGCGGTGTGTCCGTAGTCGATGTCGGTGGCGAGATCGTTGAGCACGATGCGCCGGAACCCTGCGGACAATTGCCAGTCCAGGGGCAAGTCGAAGTGCTGGCGCCGGCCGGCGAAGTAGTCCTCGAGCTGCTGGGCGGCCTCGTCGAGGCGCTTTGGCGCGGCCAGTACGCGGGGGCTGATTCGGTCGGCCAGGTCTTGCAGGACCCGGTCGGTGCCCTCAGTGGCGAAGGCCAGCCGGACGAGTCCGCGCGGCGTGGCCGCGATCAGCAGGGTGCCGATCGGGCTGTCGACAGTGCGATAGGCGACGTCGAGCAGGTCGTTGTCCGCTGCCTCCTGGGTGAGGCGGCGATGGAGCGTGGCGAGGTCGTGTTCGCTGAGCGGGTATGCGCTGTTCAAGTCGAAGCTGGTCATGTTCTGCTCCTGGTGGTGACTGGCGCTGGTGTTGTCGGCCCGTCGTGAGGGCTATCCGGGTAGCGGCGCCGCAGGGTGCGGATGCCGTCTGCTGCGGCGCGGCGGGCGGCTGCTTCGCTCGATCCGAGCAGGGCGGCTATTTCGGCGTAGGGAAGACCGGCGAGGTAGTGATAGGCGACGGCGTGTCGTTGTCGATCGGGTAGGGCTCGAACGGCGGCGGTGAGGTCGAGGTCGTGGTCCTCAGCCGGGTTGGCGCCGGCGGTCTCGGGCAGTTCGCCGAGGGGAATGGCTCGTCGCCGGCCGCTGCGGATGCTGTCTAGTGCTTTGCGGTGCGCGATGGTGACCAGCCAGGCCTCGATGTTGGCGTCGGCCGGCAGGTCGGGGTAGGCCCTCAGCGCGGCGATAAAGGTCTCCGACCAGACGTCGTCGGCGTCACTCGCGCCGACGACTGCGCGGGCGACGCGCAGCACGGTCGGCCCGTGCTGGGTCACGACCCGATCGAAAGGTTCCTTAGGTTCCATGTCGGGGTTCCCGTGTCCTGATCAATGTGGAGCGATCCCTGCTCACCACAACGTTGCGGCCAGGTCGAGCGTTCCTCGCTCCAAGTTGAGCAGCGTCCGCTTGCGTGGCAGCCCTCCGGCGTAGCCGGTGAGCCGGCCGCTGGCGCCGACTACGCGATGGCAGGGCACAAGGATCGATAGTGGATTGTGCCCGACCAGGGACCCGACGTCGCGAGGACTCAATCCTCGCCCGAGTTGCCTGGCCAAGTTTCCGTAGGTGGTGGTCTGGCCGTAGGGGATGGCCTGGAGCAACATCCGCAGTGCCTGGTCCACTTCGTTGGCAGCCGGGGTGAGCGCGACGGTGAAGGCTTGACGTTTCCCGCTGAAGTATTCGTCGAGTTCGACGGCGGCGGTGCGTAGCGTCTCGTCCGTAGCGGCGTCGACCCGGGGGCCAAATGTCGTCCGGTCAGGACGCGTCCAGTGCCCGGGGAAGCACAGTCCGGTGACGCCGTCGGGGTCGGAGACGACAGTCAGTGGGCCGAGCGGGGACTCGAGCACCGTGTGGTGCATCGTCGTGGAGGTTGTCGTGGTCATCGTCATCGGTGCCTCCTGCTTGCCGGCCCTGGTGCCGGCTTCATGAGGTAGACGCCGCAGCCGCTGGCTTCGTGAGATTCCGCCGTCGTGGTGCCGGTCGGGCTCCCGCGATAGCTCAGCAACGAGGTGGGCGCTTCTCGGGGACGCCGTATGGGACCGACGTCCCGGCGACCTGCATACGCCCACAAACAACCGGGGTCATTCAACCGCGCTGATACCGCTCAGCCGCCTCGATCAGCGGTCGCGCGACGTCCAGGATCGTGTCCAACTGGTTGTCGACACGCCCTCGCCATACCCACAACAACAGCTCATCGTTCTCGAATCGCCATTCGGCGTGCACCTCAGCCTCGACGCAGCGGGAGGCGTTCTCAGTGGTCACCACGGCGCGGGCGAACTCTTCGTCGTCGCCGACCAGGGTGAACACCTTCGCCCATCGGTCGTGGTCAATCGGGACGATGGAGCCGGGAAGTTCGTCGTCGTGCCACTCGAACCACGCCGTGCGCACCGCGGCCAGCGATGGAACGGGATGGTCGAGGTCGACGACGCAAACAAGAAACCAGTTCGCCGAATCCCGCTGGTAGCCGCTATCTTCGACGGAATCGCTCAAGAGGAAGTAGAAGTACTCGAACGCCGTGGTGGATCGGCCGTGCAGCGCCCCGTGGACGACGTTCCGGGCACGCCTGAAACTGCCCTCCCCGAAGGGGTAGAAGTCCCACTGATGGGCGAGCTTGCGGCGGCTGTGCTCGTGTTGCAGCCCATGTGACTCGGCATACTCAATCGCCAGGGCGTGGTCTTCTCGATGTGCCTGCTCAGAGCTAGTGCGGCGAATCATGCCCGCGGTGTGCTCCCCTCGCCGTTCGGCCCCAACGCCTTGAACACCAAAAGCAGGGGCCTACCGCGGCGACCGCTACCGCGTCCGCCGCATTTATCCGATTCTGCCATGAACCACCTCGGACTGGGAGACCCAACCCATAATGTCGGCCGACTAGGTGACTCCCCCGGACTGTGAGGGCTCTTCGCCGGGTGCGCCAGTGGCAGGGCACCCAGCGAAGACCGGTGGTGCTCTAGTTGCGGCCGGCCATGACGCCGCCGTCGACGTCCCAGATGGCGCCGGTGACCCAGCTGGTCTCATCCGAAAGCAGGAAGCTCACGGTCGATGCGATGTCGCGCGCGCTGCCGACGCGGCCCAGCGGATGGAATCCGTCGAATCCGGCCAGGGTGTCGTCGATCTGGTCCTTGGGGATGAAGCCTTCATACAGGGGCGTCTTCACCACGGCGGGGGCGACGGCGTTGACCCGGATTCTGTGGGGCGCCAGCTCGAGGGCCAGGTTCTTCGTGAGCGCGTGCACGCCCGCCTTGGCCACCGAGTAGCCCGACGAGGGCGTGGCCCCGATCGCCTGGTGGGCCCACATGCTGCCGATGTTGACGATCGAGCCTCCTTGGCCGGCGTCGATCATCCCCTGCGCGACGGTCTGGGTGATGAAGAAGATCGCCCGCGTCAGTTCGACGTAGGAGTCGTAGAACTCACCGTCGTACTCCAGGAAGGGCTTGGGGATGAAAAAGCCGGCGGCGTTGACCAGGAGCGTGGCGTCGGCGTGCTCGGCGGCGAGCTGCTTGCGAACGTCGTCCACCTGCGCTCGGTCGGCGAGGTTGGCGGTGATACCGATGGCCTGACCGTCTTTTCTGAGCTCGGCGACGGTCTCATCTACTCGTGCCTGGTCGCGACCGATTATGATTGCGCTTCCGCCGCCGGCGACGACGTCGGCTGCGTTCTCCTTTCCCATGCCGCTGCTTCCGCCTACTGCGATCAGTTTGCGTCCTTCGAATCGACCTGCCATGACGAATCCTTTCTGTGGACATCTTGTGTCCAGTCGGAGTGTGAGCACACTCGCGCCGCGCTGCCGCTCAGGTGGCCGGTACGCAGACGGCGCTTCTTTTAGCGCTCAGGCCACGCTGAGTTCTTACGGTCGCCTTCGAGTCCCAATTTGGATCGCGTGGCCCTCGGCGGCGACGGTGGTCGCGCCGCCTGTGTGGCAGCGGGCCGCCCCCGACTCGACAAGCCCCAACTGTGACAGTTGCTCACGAAGCGAATGCCTGATGCGAAAGACGCTCTGATAGACGGCGTTGGCGTTGAGCCCGAGTTCGGCAGCCAGCGCCGCCGGCGGCACGTCGCACCGGAGCATCGCGGAAAACACTCGGCGTTGACGAGGGCTAAAGCTCGAATCGGCGATCGCGAGGACGTGCTGTGCGAGCTCGGCCGCCTCAGCGTGGGCATCGGGCCCAGCTTGAGGGTCGGCGATGGTCTCTTGCTGCTGGGCCGACAAGGGCAGCGCGGATTGCCGAGTGACGTGTTGGCGGACCTTTGACTGCACCTCGTATGCGACAAACCGGGACGCCCAGGTGGTGAAGCGGCTATCCCCGCGAAACTGTTCTGCCTTATGAATGACCAGCAGAAGTGCGTCGGATGCCGCCTGGCAGGCTATGTCGTCTAGATCGGCTGCGCCGATGGTCGTGCGTCCTCGTCGCTGCGCGATCTCGATCTTGGCGACGCGGTGGAGCACGGCGTGCAGGTCCCGGCAGGTCTGCTGGTGGCGCTCGCCTCTAGACGCGAGCCCATGGATCCAACGCTGATCATCCGCGGTAAGTGCACGCGCTGTCCGACCGGCCTCTCCCGGCTGAGCTGCGTCGGTTCCGCTCACACGAGAATCGTGTGACGGCCGGCCATCAGGCACTACCGCACCCATCCCGATCAGGCTCCCATCAGCTCACCGCCCACCGCAGTTGGCGGTCGCGAGGCAGGCGCGTCTACTGGGTGGCTCATCCCAAAAACTAGCCCGGGCTTTTCTGGGTTGTCAATCCCACAGTGGGAGAACGCATCGGCCGGACGCCATCGCGCTGACCTCTACCGGCGGGGACTAGCCTCAGCGTGTCGGTTGGTCCAGACTGGTCTCGTGGTAACAAGGCACCCAGTCGATGTACTTCGAATCTATGACGACCACGATTCCACGCCAGGCGCCCGTGTCCTGGTCGACCGGCTGTGGCCTCGCGGCATATCAAGAGAACGAGCCCGCCTGGATGCGTGGTGCCGGGATATCGCCCCCTCGACGGAGCTACGGGTTTGGTACGGTCACCAGGCCGCCCTGTACTCTGAGTTCCGCGACCGCTACCTTGAGGAGCTGGGCCGAACTCCAGCCGCCGACGCTCTCCAACTCCTGCGTACGTACGTTGATGCGGGGCCGCTGCATCTGCTCACCGCCACGAGGACGGTGGAGATCAGCAACGCGTCAGTCTTAGCCGGACTCCTTAACGCGAGCGCCCTTGGCGGCTGACACCTCAGTCGCCTTCGTCCCCCCGATGACTGCGATGCGTAGTCAGGGTCGGCTCGGCCGCCTGGGGTCGGCCGTAGGCCCCTCGATGGCCAGCCCGGCTGCTGGCCGCGCCCACTTGTTCCCCGCGGTGCGGCGGTGATGCGCCGGCCAGAGCTGGCCGGCGGGCGTCTGGGTTCTTCAGTCCGGATTGGTCACGATTGCCAGTCCGCCCCGAGCAAGGTTCGGGAGATCCGGTCGGCGGCGATTGGCTGTGTTGGCCTGTTCGAAGGTCTTACCGATCGCCAAGAGCCGGCGCTCGCTGTGGTGCGGTCCGACGATCTGGAGACCAACGGGCAACCCGGATTGAGTGAATCCGGCAGGAAGCGCGAGTGCGGGGCAACTTGTCATCGTGATGTCGTAGCCGATTCTGATCCAGTCAAGGTAGGTCGTCTGAGGGGTGCCGTCGATGGTCTGCGGATATTCCAGTTCCACTGGGAAAGGCACCGTGGACGCCGCTGGCGCGACCAATACGTCGTAGTGAGTGAAGAACTCTCGAGCCCGGTGGTAGAGGTTGGTTTGGGTTTCGATCGCGGCAGCGATGTCGCGGCCCGATAGCCATTGGCCCTCTTCGATATTCCAAATGAGGCTGGGCTTGAGTTGTTCGCGGTGGTGACGGATCGTGTCGTCGAGCAGGTATGCCAATGTCCACGCGCGCAGGGTGCGGAAGGCTTCATCGGCGCCGTCGAAGTCGATGCTTGCTTCCTCGACTATGCAGCCCAGCTCCAGGAACGTGTTGACCTGGGAGGCCATGACGCCGCGGACCTGGGGGTCGATGTCGA
>JAOPUY010000018.1 GCA_025963265.1 Frankiales bacterium
TGGTGGGAGCGGTAGGCCCAGGCATCCATCTCCTCGCGGCTGATGCCCGCCTCGACGGCGGTGCTGTGCCCGACCGTGATCGAGACCTCCTGGCTCGGGGCCTCCTCGGTCACCGGGTGGATCTTCATGCCCGCGGGCACCCACTCGTCCTGGGTGCCCAGCACCCGGACGGTGGACCGGGGCGCGGTCGACGCGCTGTACACGCCACCGGCGATGATCGCTGCGTCCATGCCGGCCCGGATGCTGCCGGCCGCGTTGCCGATCGCGGTGAGGCTGCCGGCGCAGGCACGGCCCACGGACTGGCCGGGCACGTTCATGAGGCCGTTCTCGATCGCGGCCCAGCGGGCGGTGCTGCCGGAGTCGGCGAAGATGACGTCGTCGATCAGGTCGGGGTTCAGGCCCGAGCGGCGGATGGTCTCGCCCAGCACCCAGGTCCCCAGGTCCTCGACGCTGGTGTTGGCCAGCGCCCCCTTGCGTGATGTGGCGACCGCGGTACGGGCGGCGGCGACGATGACGGCGTCAGTCACTGAAATCCTCTTTCCGATCGGTTCCGCGAGCGCGCGGCTGAACAATTGTCGAATCCGGTGCCACCTTGAGACCAGCGTGGCATTGCTTCGCACGTTACGTCCGCCGCCGCAGAAAGGCCAGACCGGGTGACGCAATGCGCTCCGTGGGGCCGCGCCTGCTACTCCGGGATCGTCGGGATACGAAAGGTGATCTTCGTCCCCGCGCCTGACGGGCTCGTGATGGTCATCGTCGCGCCGAGCGCTTCGGCTCGGTCTTGTAAGCCGAGCAGCCCCGAGCCTCGCGACGGATCTGCTCCGCCGATGCCGTCGTCGCTTACTGATACCCGGATATCGCCCGATCGAGCCTGAACCTGCACCCAGGCCTGCGATGCCTGCCCGTGCTTGGCGACGTTGGTGAGCGCCTCGGCGACCATGTAGTAGATGTCGATCCCAATGCGGTCGGGCGGGCGCGTTGGCAACTGCAGATCGACCTCGACGGGGACCGGCGCCCGACGCGCCAGCATTTTCAAGGCCGGCTCGAGGCCCCCGATGGAAAGCAGAGAAGGGTAGATGCCCCGGGACAACTCACGCAGGTCGTCGATGACGTCTTCAAGCCCCGCAACGATCTCGCCGAGGCCATCGTGCACGCCCGCCAACCCGACCGGGAGCATCAAGTCCAGTGTTCGGAGCTTGAGGCCGAGGGTCACGAGCTGTTGTTGAGCGCCGTCGTGGAGGTCCCGCTCGATCCGGCGGCGAGCTTGATCAGCCGCGCCGACGATGCGCGTGCGCGACGCGGTGAGCTGCGCGCGAATTTCAACATTGGCGATCGCCATGGCCACTACCTCGGTGAAGTTGGCCAGGCGCGTCTCGGCATCGGCGGGCAACCGTTGCCCGTCGCTCGCGCCGATGCTCAGCATTCCCCAGCTGCGGCTTTCGACCGTGATCGGCGCCCCGACTACGTCGTCTCCCCCGAGTGGCCACCGCCGGCCAACCGGAACACGGTCACCCGTCCGGCTCCAACTGGCCACATGGGTGAACGTGCCGTCGCCTTCATCACGGCCCAGGTTCGCGAAATCGACGGAGAAAAGCTGCCCGACCTCCGCGAGGACCGCCGCGAACACCTCTTCCGGACCCGTTCCGCTCGCCACGAGCGTGGCGACGCGGCGCAGCGCGGCTTGTTCGTCGGCCAGCCCGGCGCTGGGGGCGTGATCCTCGATTTCGGCGGGGGGGCCGGCGTCCGTCCGCGGCGGATGTGACGGCATCGGCATCATGGTCGGCCTCGGTCACCCTGGATCGGGCCCGGCCCGGATGGCGGCGTCGACCGCGAAGTGCTGGCTGGGGCCACCTTGTTCACCTTGAGAGCCGACCACAACCGAACCCGGTCGGTCCTGAGTAGTCGCTACCTATTCCAGCCTCGCCTTGTTCAGTTGCCCGGCGGGTCCCGCAGTGCCTCGGCCAGCTCGTGGCGGCTCGAGATCCCGAGCTTTTCGTACACGCGCTGAAGGTGGTTTTCGACCGTCCGGACCGACAGGTGACCGTCGGCGGCGATTTGCTTGTTGGAACGGCCGGTGGCCGCTTGCGTGGCCGCGTTGAGTTCGCCGGGGGTGAGCCGGGCCCAGGCCGTGATCGACTGGACGATCGGGGTGCTCGCTCCTTCGCAGCGACCTAGGAGCTGCCCGGCCCGGTACTCGTCGGCGGCAGCCTCGCGGGGACGTCCGCCTCGCCGCGAGACGGCGGCGGCTTCCACGCTGGCCTCGGCCGCGTACAGGTCGGCTCCGAGTCGTTCGAAGGCGTTGGAGACCTCACGCAGGGCTTCGCTGTCGTTGGCCGCCGCCGCGTTGGCGTAGGCGGCGCGGGCCAGCACGAAGTCGCCATCGATCTGCTCGGCGAGGTCGGCGAGCCGGCCGGCTACCTGCCGGGCGCGACCCAGCCGGGCCAGGCCGTGCAGTGCGCTGGCGGCACCGACGAGGTGACCGGCCTTTTCGCCGTGCTCAGCCGCCTCTTCGAGCCAGCCCCGGGCCGCCGGAAGATCGCCCGCCGCGACCGCCGCCCAGGCCCGCGCCTGGAGCACCGCGGTCCTGAAGCTGGTGTAGACCGGCGGACCGAGGGCGTCGAGCGTGGCCAGGGTCCGCGCCGCCTGGTCGGCCCGGCCGGCCAGGGCCAGCGCCTGAACGGCGATCACGTAGGACCGTTGCGCGAGGATCGAGCGCCCGAGCTGTTGATAAAGCGTGTAGGCCTCGCTGGACCGACGGAACGCGCTCACCGGGCGGCCCTGATCGAAGTGAAGGACGCCGAGCCAGTCAGAGACGAAGGCTCTCGCTTCGGCCGACGGATGGATCATGACCTCGCGATAGGCCAGGGTGAGCAACTCGTCCGCCTCGATGAGACGGCCGGCGCCGATGTGCGCCGCGGCGCGGTTGCCGAACAGCATCCACTGGTGCCACGGGTCGTCGGCCGCCGGAAAGGCTCTGGTCTCCAGGGGTCGAGTCAGCTCGGCGATGGCCTCGTCGAAGCGACCCATCCGCACCCAAGCGTGGGCCACCGCCGCACGCGAGGGCGAGTCGGGCCGCTGGCTCCAGGCATGTGCGAGTGCCGTTGTCTCCCGAGGACCACTGATGATGGCGGTGGCGAAGAGGTGCCGGTTGGTCAGCTGGTCGCGCCAGAACGGGTCGGTGACCAGAGCGAGCGCGTCGTCGAGGATCTGCAGGCCCGCGCTGCGCTCCAAGAAGGCGTTGTCGAATCGCAGTAACGCCACCCGGGCCGTCTCGGCGTCACTCACGGCCTGTGTCGCCAACGCGGCCAGCTCCTGTTCGGCCTGCTCAGAGCGCGCCTGGAAGTGAGCAGCTTCGGCCGCGACGAAGCGGGCCTCAAACCCGGCGCCGACCTCGATCCCGGCCCGGGCCAGGTGTTCGGTCAGGGAGTACTCGTGTCGGGCCCGGGCCACCAGCGCCCCCGAGACAAGGAGCTCGGCGCTGCCGCCGCCGCCCACCAGTCGCAACGACGCGACCTTGAGCGGATCCGCCGTGCGGCGGGCACCGACCGCCTCCATCACGTCGGCGAGCGAACGGGAGATGATCCGCTCGCGACGCGCGCTGATGCCGGCCCGCACCACATCCCCGTAGACGGGGTGGGCCAGGCGAATCTCGACCCGGCCGCGCTCCGCGCCGCTGGTGATCAGGCTTTTCTCCTCGAGCGCGTCGACCGCCAGCGGGTCGGCTAACCGGGCCAGCTCGGCCGGCTCGAGCGGTTCTCCCAAGGCGAGCAACTCCAGCACGGATTGTTCGGGCTTGCTCAACTCCCCCAGGCGCAGGGCCACCACCTCGACCAATCGAACGGAGGGGGATAGCGCCCCGGCCAGGCGCCACAGCCCACCTACCTCGAGGAGAGCCCGAGTCTCGAGCGCACCGTTGACCAGTTCGCGCAAGAACATTGGATTTCCCCGGCTGCGCGCCGCGAGCTCCTGCACGGTCGCCGCGTCCACCGGTCCGCCCAGGACCGAGACCAGCAGCTCCTCGATCGTCGGGTCATCGAGGACGCCGATCTCGAT
>JAOPUY010000024.1 GCA_025963265.1 Frankiales bacterium
ACACCCCGGCCACCCAGAAGCGGGCCGCGGACCTCGCCGCCGTCGGCGTGACCGGACCCCCCACCTTCGCCGAGCAAGAGGCTTACCTCTCGATGGTCGCGTTCGGTGACGGGCTCAAAGCGGCTGGGGCGAACGCCACCAGCGCCAAGTTGATCAGCACCATGTCGGGTATCACGAACTTCGACGGCGATGGGCTCCTCTCGCCGTACAAGGTCAACTACCGCGACTACCGGCCGAAGACGTCCTGCTTCTGGTACGTCAAGCTCGTCGGCAAGGCGTTCCAGAACGTGCCGAACTCACCGTACTGCGGAGACAATGTGCCGCTGAACGGCTAGCAAGTAACTCTCACTCGCTACGCGACAGCGGGGTGCCCGTAACCCGGGCACCCCGCTGTATCTATATCAGCGGGCCGGCCAGCGCCGACCAGTTCCGAACGGTCTTCTACCCGACGACCGAGACGCTCGAGGCGGTGATGGGCTTCGTCGACTTCCCAGTCAGCACCACGGAGTTGAGGCCCGAGCCCAAGGTGATCGTGAGCGAGCGTGACGCGCCGACGGCTACGGGGCGTCCCCCGTTCACCACGGCCGTCGTCGTCGCCGACAAGCCGGCCAGAGTCAATGACACCGTTCGCGCGGACTGGCTCGACAGATAAAGCGCCGCGCTGGCCTTGAAGGTGGGGGTCGTCGCCGCCGTGACCCAACCAGAGACATGCATCAACTGCACCCCCTCGACCGAGCTGCTGAAGCCCGTCGGCATATCGGACTTAAAGGCGGCGGCGGCCTTGGCGGCCATTGTCGCGTTCAAGGAGAGCGCGAAACCGCCCGCGAACGGCAGCGTGACCATCTTCGGGTCCTGGTTCACGTAGCCCGCTGTTACCTGGCGAATCAATGCGCACGGCTTGAACGAAGGGTTCTCGAGCTTCTTGCTGGCGTTCGTGACGTCCACATCAGAGATGTGACCGGTCCAGTGCTTCTCGTCCAAGGCCACCCAGAGCGGGTACTCGAATTCGATCCAATTCGCCTCGCCGAGCGTGTGGCAATCGGTCTGAGCCAACAGGGTGGCGATGTCGGTTTGACCCTCGGCGACCGAGGCCAGGCCGGCCGAGGCGGCGCCGGCCCACGGGTGGTAGTAACGCACAATCCCAGTGCCGCGGGACCAGGTCGGATGCGCGATCGGCCGGGAGACGTTGTAGAGCAGCATCGGCTGGGCCAGCACGAAAAGCCCGATGAGGACGACCCGTCCGACCCAGCGCCAGGCTCGGGCCAGCACCAGAGCCATCAGAGGACACCACGCGACGAACAGCGGAACTTGGTAGCGCACGCCGTAGGGGCTCCACCGCGCGGTCGCGGAGAAGATCACGAAGGCGGCGCTGATGCCCAGGCCGAGCAGGAGCGGCAGCCGAAGCCGGCGGTCGCCTCGTACGACCAAAACCAGCATCGCGGCCAACGCGATCCCGATCCCGATCACGTCCCAAGGATTCGCGCCGAACTCCTCGGTGAGTTGCCGCGAGCTGTAGTCGGCGCTGCCAAACGCGTCGGAGTAATTTCCGATCATGTAGTGCCAGTCGCTGGGGTCGACGTGCGTGGGCTCGTAGAGCTGCTTGAGGGTGCCGAGCGCCGCCCGGCTCACCCAACTCTCAGGGCCGGAGCCGTCACCGATCGCGAAGTTGCTCGCGGTCGACCGGATCACGTTGGCGGTGGCCGCCTGCGGCGTCAAGTCGTAGCTGAGCGTCGTCCGGGTCGTCGGACCGGTCAATCCGCCGTAGACCTCGATGTTGCGATGGAAAAACGGACCGGCGACCACCAGACACACGACGCCGGCCGCGACCCCGGCCACCGCGATTCGCCCGGCCATCCGGGCCACGCCGACTTCCTTCACGTGTCGCAGGATCTGCGCGCCGACTAGCACCACCCCGGTGGTGGCGGCGAATATGAGCAGCGTTCCCTTGGTCAACGCCGACAGACCGAGGGCGCCGCCGATCAGCACCGAACTGGGCAGGAATCGGCCGGCGGGGCGCCAGGCCAACGTCAGGACGAGCAGGCCGATCGCGATGGCCGCCGCGAAGTCGTTGTTCTGGGTGCTGGTGGCTTCGAGGATCAGGGACGGGACAGTGGCGGTCAGCCCGGCGGCCAGCACCTGCGCATTGCGCGAGCCGCCCAGCAGACGGGTGATCTCACTGGCTCCGACCACGCAGATCACCACGGCGAAGAGCTGGACGAAGCTGTCCAGCCGGTCGGTGCCGCCGAGCACGTGCAATTGGGCCATGGTGTATTCGTGCAGCGGCGACAGCTCGATCTCCGCCGGGTACTGCGTCGCGTAATGCTGGACCGAGCCGTTTTGGACCCAGTTCGCCACCCGCGCCAGGTGATAGACCAACGAGTCGCCGTTCGTCGGCACATAGGCCGCAGCCATCACGATGAACACGATGAGCTCGGCGGCGCCGAGCACAGCAACCAATGCTTCCCAGCGGGACATCGACCGACTCGCGCGCCAGACGCGGGCCGGCACCGTCGCCAGCCTGGCCGCCAGGCCAATGCGCAACGCGATGGCCAGCAGCACTAGGTCGAGCACGCCCCAAGCCAGACCAGCGCCATGCCGCGTGAAGTGGTGGCCCAGGCTCGTCGTCTCAGAGATCAGGTCGACGCAGACCTCGAACACGATGAACGCGAGGACCAGACTGCCGCGCAGGGAGAGAACGCCCAAGCCGAGGCGCTGGCGCTGTAGGTGAAAAACGAACCACAGCAACGGCAACGCCAGCGGAACAAGCAGAACGAGAGCGCTGATCAACGACTGATTTCTCTTCCGATGAGGTGGTAAGCGATTCGGAATCTAGCAATGAAGCCGCGCTAAACCCGAATCGGCA
>JAOPUY010000027.1 GCA_025963265.1 Frankiales bacterium
TGCCTGGGCCGCGACCGCACCAAGCACCAGGTCGCCGAGGTGACCTCCCTCGGCCTCGTCCAGATGACGCGCAAGCGAGTCGGCGAAGGCCTGCTCGAGGCGTTCAGTGAGCCTTGCGAGCACTGCAAGGGGCGCGGCGTGATCGTGCACAGCGAGCCGGTTGAGAAGCGGTCGGCCGTCAGCGGTCCGGCCTCGACCGACGAGGATGAGCGGCCCGCCCGCAACAAGCGCAACCGCCGGGGCAAGACCGCCGAGCCGATCGAAGAGGCGCCGGTGCTCGACCCGGAGAAGCGGCGCGCGGCGGCCAGCGCGATCGCGGCTATCGCGGCGGCCACCGGTCACCACGAGGGCGGCGCGGTCGAGATCGCATCCGAGGCCACGGGCCGGACGGAGCTGGTGCCGCAGACGGTCGAGCTCGCGATGGCCGCGGTCGAGGTCGCCCTGGACGCGGAGCCCGAGAGCTCCAATGGCCATGGCTTCAACGGCTCCCAGCCGACTGCGACGCCGAGTCAGGGCGGCAGCTCGCGGCCCCGGCGTCGTCGCGGGGCCAGCCGGCCCGCCGGTCCGCCGGCGCCGAGCTCGGGCGCGGCTCAGACCGTGAGTTAGCCGATCGCCGGCCGCGTGGGCCGGGCGGGTCACCAGCCGCTTTGCTTGTCAGGGCAGTCGTGCCGTAATCTGTACTACGGCTCACTGCTCGGCGGTGGGCCGTTACTGCGTAATCAGGGCCCACCGGCTGCTCGATCACCTCGAGCGCGCTGGCCCAGGGCTCTCCAAGCGCGCAGGGCCCGCTGAAGCGGGCCGCGCACACTGAATTCGATAGCTGTTCGACAGGAGTGAGGGCACGATGTACGCCATCGTCAAAACAGGCGGCAAGCAGTACAAGGTCGCAGTCGGTGACGTCGTGACGGTCGAGAAGCTCGACGTCGCTCCCGGAGCCAGCATCGATCTGCCGGCCATTCTCCTGGTCGACGGCGAGAACGTCACGACCGACGCCAGCCAGCTGGCTGCCGTCTCGGTCACCGGCGAGCTCGTCGCCCAGGTCAAGGGCCCGAAGATCAAGATTCACAAGTACAAGAACAAGACCGGCTACCACAAGCGCCTCGGTCACCGTCAGAAGCTTTCGCAGGTCAAGGTCACCGGCATCGAGAGCGGAAAGAAGTAATCCCATGGCACACAAGAAGGGTGCTTCCAGCTCCCGCAACGGCCGCGACTCCGCCGCCCAGCGGCTCGGTGTGAAGCGGTTCGGCGGCCAGGTCGTCAACGCGGGCGAGATCATCGTCCGCCAGCGCGGCACCAAGTTCCACCCCGGCGACCTCGTCGGACGGGGCGGCGACGACACGTTGTTCGCCCTCGCCGACGGCAGCGTCACGTTCGGAACCCGACGTGGACGCAAGACGGTCAGCATCGTCCCGGTCGAGGCCTAACCGTCCACACGGCCTGGCCTTCAGGCACAGCAACTAGATCTCACAGGAGAGCGGGTCCGGGATTCCGGCCCCGCTCTCTTGCGTTAATAGCAAAGCGTTAGCACTAAAGACGGAGAGGAGCACCGGAAGTGGTGAATTTCGTCGATCGGGTGGTCCTGCACGTCACCGCCGGCAACGGCGGCCATGGCTGCGCCTCGGTGCACCGGGAGAAGTTCAAGCCCCTGGGCGGACCGGACGGCGCGAACGGCGGCCGCGGCGGCAACGTCGTGCTCGTCGTGGACCCGCAAGTGCACACCCTGCTGGACTTCCACCACCATCCGCATCAGAAGGCGGGAAACGGCAAACCCGGTGCCGGCAACTTCCGCAACGGCGCCGACGGCGGCGACCTCGAGCTCGTGGTGCCCGATGGCACCGTCGTCCGCTCGGCGTCGGGGGAGACGCTAGCCGATCTCACCGGCGCCGGCATGCGATTCGTGGTCGGCCAAGGCGGCCGGGGCGGCCTCGGCAACGCGGCGCTGGCCTCGACCCGCCGCAAGGCCCCGGGGTTCGCCCTGCTCGGCGAGCCCGGCGAGACGCTAGACGTGGTGCTCGAGCTCAAATCGGTGGCCGACGTCGGCTTGGTCGGCTTCCCCTCGGCCGGCAAGTCATCCCTGATCGCCGCGTTGTCCGCCGCTCGTCCGAAGATCGCCGACTACCCCTTCACCACCCTGGTGCCCAACCTGGGCGTGGTCAGCGCGGGCGCGACGACCTTCACCGTCGCCGACGTGCCCGGCCTGATCCCCGGCGCGGCTGAGGGCAAAGGCTTGGGCCTGGCGTTCCTGCGGCACATCGAGCGGTGCGCCGTCCTGGTGCACGTGCTGGACTGCGCGACGCTGGAACCCGGTCGCGACCCCATCAGCGACCTCGAGGCCATCGAGTCTGAGCTCGGGCAGTACCAGTCCGAGCTCGGCGACCTGCTGGACCGGCCCCGTCTCGTGGCCCTGAACAAGGTCGATATCCCAGAAGGCCTCGAGCTGGCGGAACTGGTCACCGAGGAGCTCACCGCTCGCGGCTACCGGGTCTTTCCGATCTCGGCCGTCTCGCACGCCGGGCTGCGCGAGCTCTCCTTCGCGCTGGCCGCGATGGTCTCCGAACGCCGAGACCGCCTCGGGGCGATCGCGCCGGCCCGCATCGTCATCCGGCCGCGGGCGGTCGACGACTCTGGTTTCACGGTGCGGCCCGATCCCGAAGAGGACGGCGGTTTCATCATTCGCGGGGCCAAGCCCGAGCGTTGGGTCCGCCAGACTCAGTTCGACAATGACGAGGCAGTGGGCTACCTGGCCGACCGGCTGGCCCGCCTCGGCGTCGAGACCGAACTGGCCAAGCTCGGCGCGATGCCCGGCGCGAGCGTGACCATCGGAGATTACGTCTTCGACTTCCAACCGACCGCGGGCATGGCCGATGAGGAATACCAACCGACGCGCCGGGGCAGCGACGACCGGCTGGACACCGTGACTCGACCCAACGCCGACGAGCGGCTGGCTCTGAAGAAGTCCCGGCGGGTCTCGGCCGACGGCGACGAGGCATTGCTGGCCGAGCAGGCGGAATTGGCCGCTCAGACTGAGCAGGCCGAGCGGGCCCGAGCGCTGCTGAACGCCGATGGCGGCTGAGGCGGCCGCCGGATCCCGCCAGGATGTTCGCACGGCGGGCCGGACCGTGGTCAAGGTCGGCTCGTCCTCGCTGACCAGCCGGGGCCGGCTCGACCCGGCCCGCATCGACACGCTGGTGGACGCCCTCGCGGCGCGGCGGGCCAGCGGCCAACAGGTCGTGCTGGTGTCCTCCGGCGCGATCGCGGCCGGGATCGCGCCGCTTGGGCTCAAGGCGCGTCCGCGCGATTTGGCCACCCAGCAAGCGGCGGCCGGAGTCGGTCAACTGCTACTGGTCGAGCGCTATGCCTCGGCCTTCGCTCGCCACGGGTTGACCGTCGGCCAGGTGCTGCTGACGGCGGATGACCTGCACCGCCGCGGCAGTTACCGCAACGCGGTCCGCACCCTGGAGCGCCTGCTGGTCCTGGGGGTGATCCCGATCGTCAACGAGAACGACACGGTGGCCACTCATGAGATCCGCTTCGGCGACAACGACCGGCTGGCCGCGCTGGTCGCGCATCTGGTGCAAGCCGACGCGCTGGTGCTGTTGTCCGACATCGACGGGCTCTACACCTCCGACCCGCGTAAGCCGGGGGCGGAGCTGATCTCGCAGGTGAACCGCCTCAGCGACCTGAACCAGGTGCGGCTCGGCGGCGCCGGATCGGGCGTCGGCACCGGCGGCATGGCGACGAAGCTTGACGCGGCGGCCATCGCCACCGGCGCCGGCATCCCGGTTCTGCTGACCGATGCCAGTTCGGTGGCCGACGGGCTCGCCGGCGTGGGCGGCACCTACTTCGCGCCGCTGGGCAAGCGCACCGCGTCCAGGCTGTTCTGGCTGCGGCACGCGACGACGCCGCGCGGTCGGCTGACGTTGGACGCCGGGGCGGTGACGGCGATCATCGTGAAGCGGGTTTCCTTGCTGCCGGCGGGGATCACCGCCGTCTCCGGCGATTTCTCGGCCGGCGACCCGGTGGAGCTGGCTGGTCCGGACGGCGTGATCGTCGCTCGCGGCTTGGTCGGCTTTGACTCCGAGGACCTGCCGGGTTTGCTGGGCAAATCGACGCCCGACCTGCCGCCGGACCTACGCCGCGAGGCCGTGCATCGCGACGACTTGATCTTGCTCTGAACCACCCGGGCTCAGCGGCCGGATAGGCTTGGCCAATGAGTGAGACCGACGCTGTCACCGAAGCTGACGTGCGGGCCGTGGCGGCCAGAGCCCGGGCCGCTGCGGCCGAGGTGGCCCCGTTGAGCCGGGCGGCCAAGGACCGCGCGTTGCTGGCGATGGCCGACGCGCTCGACGGCGCGACGGCCGACATCTGGGCGGCCAACGCGACCGATGTCTCACGAGCCCGGGCCCAGGGCTTGTCCGAGCAGCTCATCGACCGGTTGTCCCTGGACGCCGGACGGATCGCCGCCATCGCCGACGGCTTGCGCGACATCGCCGCGCTGCCCGACCCAGTCGGCGAGGTCGTGCGCGGCTACACCCAGCCCAACGGGTTGGAGATCAAACAGATCCGGGTGCCCCTCGGCGTGGTGGCGATGGTCTACGAGGCGCGGCCGAACGTCACGGTGGACGCCGCCGGGATCGCGTTGAAGTCCGGCAACGCGGTGCTCTTGCGCGGCTCGGCCAGCGCGTATGAGTCCAACTCGGTGCTGGTGCGGGTGCTGTCGGAGGCGGCGGCCAAGACAGGGCTGCCAGCCGACGCGGTCCAGTTGGTCCCGGGCGTCGACCGCTCGAGCGTCGGTCATCTGCTGCGCGCCCGGGGTCTGGTCGACGTGATCATCCCGCGCGGCGGCGCCGGCCTGATCAGCTACGTGGTGGACAACGCGACCGTTCCGGTGATCGAGACCGGCATCGGTAACGTGCATGTCTACGTCGACGCCGCGGCCGACCTGGACATGGCCGAGCGCATCGTCGTCAACTCCAAAATCTCCCGGCCGAGCGTCTGCAATGCCGCCGAGACCTTGCTGGTGCACACCGCGGTCGCCGATGAGTTCCTGCCGCGCATCACCTCCGCGCTGCAAGTCCAAGGCGTCATCGTGCACGGCGACAGCGCGTTCAGCGCCGTGCACGCCGACGTCGTGCCAGCCAACGACGAGGACTGGGCCAGTGAGTACCTGTCGTTGGACATCGCCGCGAAAGTGGTCGCCGACGTCGACGAGGCGATCGCCCACATCCGCCGGTGGTCCTCCGGCCACACCGAGGCCATCGTCACCAACGATCTGTCGGCGGCCCGGCACTTCGTCGCCCGGGTCGACTCGGCGGCGGTGATGGTCAACGCCTCCACCCGGTTCACCGACGGGTCCGAGTTCGGCTTCGGGGCCGAGATCGGCATCTCCACTCAGAAGTTGCACGCCCGCGGTCCGATGGGCCTGCCCGAGCTCACCTCGACCAAGTGGGTCGTCTACGGTGACGGCCAGACCCGCTGATCCCAGTCAACCCAGTCCCAGCCCGGCCCGGATTGCCGGCAAACCCCGCCAATCCGGACGTGAGAATGTTCTCTCACCGCCGTCTCGGCACGAATTGGCTGGCGCAGATCACGTATTGTTTCGCAGAGATTCCAAGTGCAAGTGGGCCGACGTCGTCCCTTTCGCAGTCAGCATAGATAGCGAGGCCCATCGTGGGTGACGTCAGCGGCTTCCTCAAGCACGGACGCGAGCTGCCAACTCGACGGCCGGTTCCGATCCGGCTCCAGGACTGGCAGGAGGTCTATGAGTCCTTCGACCGCGAGAAGGTCCAGGTGCAGGCCAGCCGGTGCATGGATTGCGGCATCCCGTTCTGCCACAACGGCTGCCCACTGGGGAATCTGATCCCCGAGTGGAACGACCTGGTCTAC
>JAOPUY010000053.1 GCA_025963265.1 Frankiales bacterium
ACCGTCCTACGGGCCGCCGGTGGCGCCGATGCCGCCTGAGCCCTACACCCCGCCGCCCCGCCGGCGCTGGCCCTGGCTCGTCTCGCTCGGCTCCGCCTTCCTGGTCCTCGTACTCGGCGGGGGCGCGTTCGCGGCCTACCAGTCGCTCAACGGCGGCGGCACCGCGCCCGAGAAGGTCATCCCGGCCGACGCCTTCGCGTTCGCCAAGCTGGATTTGAATCCCTCGGCCTCGCAAAAGCTGGCGGCCATTCGATTCTTCAGCCACCTGCCGGGAGTCGGCCGCTCGTTCAACAGCAGCACCGATCCGCGGGAGTCGTTCTTCAACGCCCTGGCCAGCGACGGGGAGCTGCCCGCCGGTTTGAGCTACGAGCGGGACGTCAAGCCCTGGCTCGGCGACCGGCTGGCGATCGCGGAGCGACCCGCGCTGGTCTCGACCGACCCGCCCGAGGTCTTGATCGCGGTGAAGTCCTCCGACGAGGCCAAGGCCAAGGCGGGCATCGCCCGGCTCACCGCCGAGTACGGCGATGAGATCGGCGTCGGTTTTCGCTCCGGTTACGCGATCCTGGCCGAGAGCCAGGATGTGGTGGACCGCGCGATCAGCGACGACGCGAAAGGCGACCTGGCCGGCTCGGCCGACTTCAACGACGACATGGGCAAACTGGGCGATCCCGGCGTCGCGTCGGGCTGGCTGGACGACTCCGCGGCCACCAAGCTGGCCGCCTCGGCCGATCCATTGCTGTCCTCGGGCGCTTTCGCCGGGCTCAGCGGCCAGTCCTCGGGGCGCGCCGCCTTCGTGCTTCGGCTGACGCCCACGGCGGCCGACATGGTCATCAAGAGCTTCGGCGGTCCACCGGCCGCCGCGACGGCCCGCCCGGGGGACTTCCCGACGTTGGGGGATCTGCCGGCGGGGACGGCGGTGGCCGTCGAGGCCGGCGGCCTTTCTCGCAAGATCGACGACGGCTGGTCGGCGGCGCTGCAGGCGCTGGGCGGCCTGAGTGGCGGCTTAACCGGTGGCAGCAGCAGCGGCGGCGGCGACAGCGACCCGGCCGCGCTGATCAAGCAGTACGAGCGGGAATTCGGCATCTCGCTGCCGGGCGACCTCAAGACGGTGCTCGGGGACGACCTGCTGTTCAGCCTGGACTCGGCCGGCCTGCCGGACAGTCCCCGGATCGCCGTGCGGACGGCCACCGACCCGGGCGCGGCCACTCGGGTTCTGGACAAACTCAAGGCAGCCTTGGCGGCGCACGGCGAGCCCTTCCCGGTCAGCGTCCAATCGGCGGCCGACGGCCTCGTGGTCTCCAACGACCCCGATTACGGGCGCAGCATTGCTCGCCTCGCCGGCGCCAAGCTCAGCTCGCAGGACGATTTCAAGGCGACGATGCCGGAGGAGTCGACGGGGGCGGGCAGCGCCTACGTCAACCTGAACGCCATCGTCGCCCAGCTGAAGAAGGCCGGCGCCAGCGCGGACGACCTCGGGGCGCTGACCGCGTTCCGCGCGATCGGCCTGACCTCGACGGTGACCGGCGGGACTTCGACGATCACGATCAGAATCCTCGCCAACTAGGGCCTAAAGCTCCACTCGAGGTCAAGATATAGGCCAGCCCTGGCGGCGGGTCGCACCCCCAATCGGCCAAGCCTGTTGCGGTAACCTCCGGACAGGGTCAGGCCCGGTCTTTTCCGTACGAACGGTGGTCACCGATCTGACAGCTGCTGACTGACGGTTCTACTAGGGGAGCGCACTGTCTTCATGACTATGCCTATTCACGATGCGCCCACACACGACGCGAGCACGACCGACACCGATCCCACGGGACGCGGGCCGGCAGCCGGCGTCGACCCGTCGGCCGACACCGCCCCGCGCTCAGCGGACCCGGCCCGCGCGCGGGAGCGCCGGCCGCTGGTCGAACCGTCGACCTTGACCAGCCACGGCCCGGCCCGGGTGCTCGCCTTGTGCAATCAGTAGGGCGGCGTTGGCATGACGACTTCGACGATCAACCTCGGCGCCGCGCTCACCGAGTTCGGCCGCCGGGTGCTGTTGGTCGATTTCGACCCGCAGGGCGCCCTCAGCGTCGGTCTCGGCATCCAACCGCATCAGCTCGAGTTGACGACCTACAACCTGCTGATGGAGCGTTCGGTCGGCATCGACGAGGTGCTGCTCAAGACCGGTGTCCCCGGCATGGACCTGCTTCCGTCGAACATCGACCTGTCGGCGGCCGAGGTGCAACTGGTCAACGAGGTCGCGCGCGAGCAGACCCTGGCCCGCGCGCTGGCTCCGGTCATCGACGATTACGACTTCGTGCTCATCGACTGCCAGCCCTCGTTGGGACTGCTCACGGTGAACGCGCTCACCGCCGCCGACGGCGTGATCATCCCGCTCGAGTGCGAGTTCTTCTCCCTGCGCGGCGTGGCCCTGTTGATCGACACCATCGACAAGGTGCAGCAGCGCCTCAACCCGCGGCTTCGGCTGGAGGGGATTCTGGCCACCATGTACGACGGCCGCACCCTGCACGGACGCGAGGTCTACGGCCGGGTGCTCGAGGCGTTCGGCGAGAAGGTGTTCGACACCGTCATCTCGCGCACGGTGCGGTTCCCGGAGACGACGGTCGCCGGAGAGCCGATCACCACTTGGGCTCCGGCCTCCAATGGCGCCATCGCCTACCGGGAGCTGGCGATGGAGGTCTTGTCCCGCTCGTGAGCGACCAGCTGACCGACCTGCTGGCGCCGCCGCTGCCGCCGATCCCGGGCGAGCAGGCGAGCGACGGGGCGGATCCGCCTTCGCCCGACGGCACCTTCCGGGTTCGGCTGGAGAATTTCGAAGGGCCGTTCGACCTGCTGCTGACGCTCATCGGGCGCCGACAGCTGGACGTGACCGAGGTGGCCTTGTCGCAGGTCACCGACGACTTCATCGCGCACTTGGCCGCCGCCGGCGACGACTTCGACCTCGGTCAGGCCACCGAATTCCTGGTCGTCGCGGCCACGCTGCTCGACCTCAAGGCTGCCCGGTTGCTGCCGGCGGCCGACGTCGAGGACGAGGAAGACCTGGCGCTGTTGGAGGCCCGCGACCTGTTGTTCGCCCGCCTGCTGCAGTACCGGGCCTACAAGCTGGCCGCCGCGCACCTGCTCGAGCTCGAGCAGGCGGCCAGCCGCCGCTTCCGACGCGAGGTCGAGCTCGAGGACCGCTTCGCCCAGCTCAGCCCCGAGTTGCGCATCGGAGTGGACCGGCACCAATTCGCCGCAATCGCCGCCGCGGCGCTCAAGCCCAAGCCGACGCCGGTCGTCGGGGTGGACCACATCCACATGCCGCGGGTCAGCGTCCGCGAGCACATGGCCTTCATGCGGCAACGCCTGATGCGCACCGGCTCGGCGACCTTCCGCTCGCTGGTCGCCGAGTGCGAGAGCACCCTGGATGTGGTGGCTCGTTTTCTCGGGTTGCTGGAGATGTACCGGGAGGGCGACGTCGCCTTCGACCAGGCTGCCGCGCTGGCCGAGCTTCGAGTCCGTTGGACCGGCGGCCAGTCCGACGCCAGTGCGGGCGATGATCCAGCGAGCGACGGGCCGGCGGCCGGCGGCCAGCCCGAGGTGCGTTATCAGGACAGCGAGGAGTACGAGTGACGGCACCGCAGACCCCGACCGCGGAGATCCAGGACCTGGACTCGGCCGATCCGACCGCGCTGCGCGGCGCCCTGGAGGCGTTGCTCTTCGTGGCCGACGCCCCGTTGGAGCTCGCCCAGCTGGCGGTCGCCGTGCAGCGGCCGGTTGCTGAGGTCGCCGAGGCGCTCGCGGGGATCACCGCTGACCTCGACGATCGGCAGGCCGGCTGGCAGCTACGCCCGGCGGGAAGCGGCTTCCGGCTCTACACCCGCGATCAATACGCGCCGGTGATCGAGCGTTTCCTGCTCGAGGGCCAGCGCAGCAAGCTGAGCCAGGCCGCGTTGGAGACGTTGGCGGTGGTGGCCTACCGGCAGCCCGTGACCCGGGCGCGGGTCTCGGCCATCCGCGGCGTGAACGTCGACGGCGTCGTCCGGACCTTGCTGGCCCGCGGACTGATCACCGAGGTCGGCGCCGATCCGGACACCGGCGGCGGCCTGTTCCGCACGACCGAGGAGTTTCTCGAGAAAATGGGCATCACCTCGGTCGACCAGCTGCCCTCGCTCGGGCCGTTGCTGCCAGAATTAGACGCCGTGGACACCGATGAGTACTGACGAGGAGGGCATCCGCCTGCAGAAGGTGCTCGCCTCGGCCGGCGTCGGCTCGCGTCGGGCCAGTGAGCAGCTGATCGCCGAGGGCCGCGTCAGCATCGACGGGCAGACGGCCGAGCTGGGCGCGCGGGTCGACCCGCAACTGTCGATCGTGCGGGTGGACGGCAAGCGGATCAACCTGCGGGCCGACCTCGTGTACCTGGCGCTCAACAAGCCGCGGGGGGTGCTCACCGCGATGACCGATCCGCAGGGACGTCCCAATGTCGGCGATTACGTGGCCGATCAACCGGAGCGGTTGTTCCACGTCGGCCGGTTGGACGCCGACACCGAGGGCCTGCTGATTCTCACCAACGACGGCGACTTCGCGCATCGGCTGGCCCATCCCTCGCACGAGGTCGCCAAGACCTATGTCGCTCAGGTTCCGGGGCCGGTCGACCCGCGCCTGGGCCAACGGCTGCGTGAGGGCGTCGAGCTGGAAGACGGGCCGGCTGCGGTCGACTCGTTCCGGATCATCGACAGCTCCGGTGACCGCGCACTGGTCGAGGTCTCCTTGCACTCCGGTCGAAATCGGATCGTCCGTAGGCTGCTGGAGGAGGTCGGCCATCCGGTGATCCGGCTCGTCCGGGTCGCGGTCGGTCCGGTCCGGCTGGGCGACCAGCGCCCGGGCACGCTGCGGGGGCTGACCGGCTCGGAGCTGAGTGAGCTCTACCGGCTGATCGGGTTGTGACCGGTCGAGACACGGCTGGCGCAGGATGAACACGAGAGAGCGAGTGACGGTGTCAGTGCGGGCAATTCGAGGCGCGATCCAGGTAGCGGCGAACACCCGCGAGGAGGTGTTGTCCGGCGCCACGGAGTTGGTGCTCGAGGTGCTCGGACGAAATGACGTCCAATCCGAGGACCTGATCTCGATTCTGTTCACGGCCACCCCCGACCTGACGGCCGAGTTCCCGGCCTACGCCGCCCGGCAGTTGGGCCTCACCGACGTGCCGCTGATGTGCGCCTCGGAGATCGCGGTGCCGGGCGCGATGCCCCGCACCCTCCGGTTGCTGGCGCACGTGGAGACGACCCGGCCGCGGGCCGAGATCCGGCACGTCTACTTGCGAGGCGCGGCCGCGCTGCGCACCGACCTGCCCCAGTAGCCGGCCGCCAAGCCGACAGTTCAAGCCGCCCCGAGGTCCGATCGGTCGGTTCGGCCGCGCTCTGGCCGTATCCTTAGACGGTGGCGCATTCGACCGAACTCGGCGACTTCTCGGGAGTGGTGGCCCTCGACGGACCCTCGGGCACCGGCAAATCGACGGTCGCCCGGCGGCTCGCCGATCGGCTGAACGCCAGTTACCTCGACAGCGGCGCGATGTACCGCGCCGCCACCGTGGCCGTGCTCGAGGCCGGCGCCGATTTGGCCGACCCGGACGCGATCGCTGTTGTCGTGCGCGACATCGACGTCTGGGTGAGCACCGATCCGCAGGCGCCGGCCACCGCCCTGGACGGCCGCTCGGTCGACGCCGAGATCCGCAGCGCGGCCACGACGGGCGCGGTGTCCGCGGTCTCCGCGGTCCCCGCGGTGCGCGAGAAGCTGGTCGCGCAACAGCGCGCCCTGATCGCTGAGGGCCCGATCGTGGCCGAGGGCCGCGACATCGGCTCGGTCGTCTGGCCGCAGGCCGAGCTGAAGGTCTATCTGACGGCGACGGAGGAAGTGCGGGCCCGTCGCCGGGCCGGCGAGGTGAGCGGCGGCAACATCGCCGAGGTCGCGGCGGACATTCGCCGCCGGGACGGCCTCGACTCCTCCCGCGCGGTGAGCCCGTTGCGGCGGGCCGACGGCGCGGTGGTCGTCGACACCTCCGAGCTGTCGATCGAGCAAGTCGTGTCGCTGTTGGAGCGATTGGCGCGAGCCGCGGCGGACACTATCCAGACCGTCCCGAGTGGCTAATCAGCGGACTTCGTCCGCGGGCCCTAAAGCAACGCACGTGAGAGCGCAGAGATGACCGAGCAGGACGCAACTCAAACCGACGAGACCGGGCTGGCGATTCCGGTGGTGGCCGTCGTCGGTCGGCCCAACGTCGGCAAGTCGACGCTCGTCAACCGCATCCTCGGCCGCCGAGAAGCCGTCGTCCAAGATGTGGCCGGAGTGACCCGGGACCGGGTCGCCTACGACGCGAACTGGGGCGGGCGGCAGTTCACCCTGGTCGACACCGGGGGCTGGGAGCCGGACGCGCAGGGGTTGCAGGCGATGGTGTCGCGCCAGGCCGAGCAGGCCGTGGTCACCGCCGACTTGGTGCTGTTCGTAGTGGACTCGCGCACCGGCGCCACCGAGACGGACCTGTTAGTCGCGCGCACGCTGCGGCGAGCCAAGAAGCCGGTGGTGCTGGCCGTGACGAAGGTGGACGACGAGCGCGGTGAGTCCGACGCCGCCGAGCTTTGGTCGTTGGGGCTGGGGGAGCCGTACCCGGTCAGCGGCCTGCACGGTCGGGGCTCCGGAGACCTGCTGGACGCGGTCCTGGCGTTGCTGCCGACCGCGCCGATGGAGGCTGATCCGGTCGACGGGCCCCGTCGGGTGGCGCTCGTCGGGCGTCCGAACGTCGGCAAATCCAGCCTGCTGAACCGGCTCACCGGTGAGGAGCGATCAGTCGTCGACTCGGTGGCCGGCACCACAGTCGACCCGGTCGACAGCTTGGTCGAGCTCGGTGGCCAGACTTGGCGCTTCGTCGACACCGCGGGCTTGCGAAAGCGGGTCAACACCGCGTCCGGCATGGAGTACTACGCCAGCTTGCGCACGGCGAGCGCGATCGAGGCGGCCGAGGTGGCGGTCGTGCTGCTGGACTCCTCGGAGGTCATCTCTGAGCAGGACCAGCGGGTCATCTCCACGGTCATCGAGTCCGGACGGGCCGTTGTCGTCGCGTTCAACAAATGGGATTTGGTCGACGAGGAGCGTCGGGAGTACCTGGACCGCGAGATCGACTGGGAACTGCAACGCGTCCAGTGGGCGCCCCGGGTCAACGTCTCGGCCAAGACCGGCCGGGCGGTCGACAAGCTCGCCGTCGCGCTGCGGCTGGCCCTCGAGTCCTGGGACCGGCGGATCCCGACCGGGCGGCTGAACAGCTGGCTGACCGAGGTCGTGGCTGCCACTCCGCCGCCCGGCCGCGGCGGCAAGCATCCGCGGATTCTGTTCGCCACCCAAGCCGACACCCGCCCGCCGCGCTTCGTGTTGTTCACGACCGGGTTCCTGGAGGGCGGCTACCGCCGCTTCATCGAGCGCAAACTGCGGGAGGACTTTGAGTTCGAGGGGTCCCCGATCGAGATCTCGGTGCGGGTCCGCGAGCGAGGCATCCGCGGCGAGCGGTGACGCTCGCCTAGGTTAGAGTTACCTCCGGTTCATGACCCGCTCACCGGGTCGAATCGGGCTGTAGCGCAGCTTGGTAGCGCACCTGACTGGGGGTCAGGGGGTCGCAGGTTCAAATCCTGTCAGCCCGACAAATGGAAGAGCCCACCCGTGCATTTTGGGTGGGCTTTTCCTTTTGCTGTGACTGATCGCAGGATTCGGAGGGCGAGCGCCAGCCAGCAACGGTTCCGGTCAGCCCGGCTATTTCTGAGGCTTCCGCTGAACAGGTTCGTCCGTATGGACGAAATTGCGCGCCGCAGCCGGTTCGAGCCCCACGATTTCGTCCGTA
>JAOPUY010000070.1 GCA_025963265.1 Frankiales bacterium
AGCAGCATTACGGCGAGACGTTGTCGGGGCTGCTGTCTGGCGCGCACTACGTGCTGGACACCTCGCGCAACGGCAACGGGGCCGCTCCGGATGGCCCGTTGAGCTCCTGCAACCCCAGCGGACGAGCGCTGGGGGCGGCGCCCACCACCGCCGCGGGCGCCGCGCACGCCGACGCCGACCTCTGGATCAAGCACCCCGGCGAGTCCGACGGCGTGTGCCATCCTGGAGACCCGGCCCAGGGCAGCTGGTATGAGTCCTACGCGATCGGCCTGGTCAACGGCTCGAGTCCCTGAGCCGGTTCGCCTCGGTCGTCGCCGGGTGCTCGGCGAGCAGGCCCTGGGCTAGCCGGAGCGAGCACAGCCGAGCCAGCTCGGTGTAAGCGGCCTGCCCGATCAGGGCCGCGATCTCGGGCCCGTTGCTGAGGTAGACCGGCTCGGCCCCGACGTGCGCCTCGGGCGCGGAAGTGCAGTACCAGTGCAAGTCGTGCCCGCCCTCGCCCCAGCCGCGGCGGTCGAACTCGGTCACGGTCGAGAGCAAGATCTTCGTCTCGTCCGGGCGCGTGACCCATTCCTGCTCGCGGCGCAGCGGCAGCTG
Source organism: Frankiales bacterium (assembly GCA_025963265.1). Taxonomy (GTDB): domain Bacteria; phylum Actinomycetota; class Actinomycetes; order Mycobacteriales; family Jatrophihabitantaceae; genus Jatrophihabitans_A. The sequence goes on from JAOPUY010000070.1 coordinate 595, forward strand.
CCAGCAGACCTCCGGCTTGGTGTCCAGCGGGTGCTGCCCGGTGCGCAGCGCCAGCGCGTGCAGGGAGCAGCCCTCGCCGCCGGGGAAGCCGGGCCGGTTGAGGAACAGGCACGCGCCGTCGACCCGACGGGTGCGGACGCGGTCTTCGTCCTCACCCACCGAGTCCTTCTCGGTGATGCCCTTCTTGTGGCCGACCTTGTAGTACTGCCACGTCTCCGGCGTCAGATCCTTGACGTGCTGGCGGACGCGCTGCAGGTCCTCGTCGTCGGAGAAGAAGGCGCCGTGGCTGCAGCAACCGTCGGTCGCCCGTCCCTCGACGACGCCGTGGCAGCCGTTGCCGAAGATGCAGGTCCAGCGAGAGCAGAGCCAGGTCAGGTCGGCTCGAATGTGGTGCTCGGGATTGATCGGGTCCTCGAACTCGATCCACTCGCGCGGGAAATCCAGCGGAACCTCGCTGTCGCGGGGATTCGGTCGGACCGGCTGGATAAGCGGAAGGTGGCGAGGCACGTTCACAGCGTAGTAGTCCCATTGGGCCAGCCGGGTTGGGATAGGTTTTGCCCATGCGACTGGGTGTGCTCGACGTCGGCTCAAACACCGTCCATTTGCTGGTCGTCGACGCCCACCGCGGGGGCCAGCCCACCCCGCAGCTGTCCCGCAAAAGCGTGCTTCGGCTGGCCGAGCACATCGATGACCGCGGCGATCTGGGGACCAAGGGCGCGGACGCGTTGGTCGGAGCCGTGCTCGGGGCGCGACGTCAGGCGGCGGAGCTGGATTGCGATGAGTTGCTGGCCTTCGCCACTTCGGCCGTGCGGGATGCTCGCAACTCGGCGAAGGTGCTGGCCCGAGTGGCGGCCGACGCCGGCGTGCAGCTGCAGGTGCTCACCGGCCCGGACGAGGCGGAGCTGACTTTCCTGGCCATCCGTCGTTGGTTTGGCTGGAGCGCCGGCCGGCTGCTCTGCCTGGACATCGGCGGCGGCTCGCTGGAGTTGGGCGTCGGCGATCACGAGGTGCCCGAGGTGGCGTTGTCCGTGCCGCTCGGCGCCGGTCGGCTGACCCGGGAATGGCTGTCCGGGGATCCGCCCTCGAAGGAGTCGGTCGAGAAGCTTTCCGAGTATGTGGCCGCCGAGCTCAGCGGTCCCATGCGGGCGCTGCTGGCCGGGCCGCGACCGGACCGGGTGGTGGCCTCCAGCAAGACGTTTCGGACGTTGGCCCGGCTGGCCGGAGCGGCGCCGTCCAAGGAGGGCCCGCGGGTTCCGCGTCGACTGCACGTGAACGGGCTGCAACAAGTCATCGGCTTCATCTCGAGGATGACCGCGACCGACCTGGCCGAGCTGGACGGGGTCTCGGCTGCGCGGGCGCACCAGACGCTGGCCGGCGCGGTCGTCGCGCTGGAGTGCATGCGGGCCCTGGGCGTCGAGGAGTTCGAGCTCTGCCCCTGGGCATTGCGCGAGGGCGTCATCCTGCGGCGGCTGGATGGCATCGAAGGCCTCTGATGGGATGATCCGGTGATGAGCACTCAGAACATCGCGATCGTCGGCGGCGGCAAGATCGGCGAGGCGCTGCTGTCCGGGCTGCTGCGGGCTCAGACGTCGGCCGAGATCGTCGTGGTCGAGCATTACCCGGCTCGCCAGGATTACCTGCGCGAGCACTACGGCGTCCGGGTGCTTGAGCTGGCCGAGGCCGTCGCGGTCGCGCAGACGGTCGTGATCGCGGTCAAGCCGCAGGACATCGACGCCGTGCTGGGGCAGTTGGCCGGCACCGACATCCTCGGCAAGCTGATCGTCTCCGTCGCGGCCGGCATCACGACGGCCAAGCTCGAACGAGGCTTGCCGGCGGGCGTCGCGGTGGTGCGCTGCTTTCCCAACACCCCGGCGCTGGTCGACGAGGCCATGACGGCGGTGTCCGCCGGCGCCCACGCGAGCTCCGAGCACGTTCAGCGCGCCCAGGAGATGCTCTCCACGGTCGGAAAGGTCGTCCTGGTCCCGGAGGCCCAACTGGACGCCGTGACGGCGCTGTCGGGCAGTGGGCCGGCCTACTTCTTCTACCTGGTCGAGGCGATGATCGACGCCGGCATCCTGCTCGGGTTGCCGCGCGCGCTGGCCGCGGAGCTGATCGTGCAGAGCGCGGTCGGTTCGGCCATCATGCTGCGCGACTCCGGCGAGCATCCGGTCCAGCTCCGCGAGGCGGTGACCAGCCCAGGCGGCACCACCATCGCAGCGATTCGGGAACTCGAGCGTCACGCGGTCCGGTCGGCGCTGATCGCCGCGATCGAGGCGGCCCGCGATCGATCGGTAGCCCTCGGCCAAGCCGCCGACGAGTCCTAGGCCTCCTGCCGCCGCTGCTGCCGCTGCCGCGCTGCAGCCGGTCGATGCCCCGCGTTTTCGTCCATA
>JAOPUY010000077.1 GCA_025963265.1 Frankiales bacterium
GCGAGCGAGACGACGTTCACCCCGGTCTTGCCGCTCGCCCGTGCCGGATCTGTCGCCCACTCGTCCCAGTCGACGGTCGACTTCGCCATCGCCCACTCCGCCCTGACCTGCCGGAACGGACCGTCGAATCCCTCCAACGTGGCGATGCCGGTCCAAGTCCGTTCGAACTGGTTCAAGCCGAATGCCGGGGTCAGCGCGACTAGCCCCTCGGCCATTCCAGCCACCGCGGAGAACTCGCCCTTCATCACGTCTAACTTCGCGTCCCAGTCGCCGACCGGGTTGAGCACGGCGACCGCGGCCACGGAGGCGCTTACGCACGACTTGCGCGTTGTAGCCGGCGCACCCCACGGAGTCGTTGATTCGTCCGGGATCGACTCGACCCCGTAAGCCCTCGAGTCCGTCTGCGGGTTGCCGCCAGCGTGAAACGCGGCGCCGCCGATCAGCGACTCGATCGCGTTGGCGCACTCCCGCTCAGCCGCCTCGTATGCCGCGACCACTTGGTCGACCGCCCACAGGTAGCCGTTGTTCTCCTGCACCAGCTCCGCGTGGTGGTCCCAGTGCTCGACTGAGCGCAGCCGGCGGCGGAAGTCTTGGGCTTGGAACTGTAGGTCCTGCAGCTTGGCGGCCAGCGGGGCGGCCTCCTGCGCGAACCGCTCCAACGCCGCGGCGGCCGCCTCGACGTTGTCGGCGACGGTGCCGGCCTGCGTCCGCACTGGGTCCATGACCGCCAGCAGCTGACCCGCCTCCGGAGCGCGGTACACCGACGCGAGACCCTGCCGGTCGGCTCGGATGTCCACGCCGGCCAGCCGCACCCGGCCCGCGTCCGAGCGCAACCACCACGCCGCCGTCTCGAGCCAGCCGGCCGCCAGCTGCGGAGTGGGAATCGCCTCCGCGTCGATCGGCGCGACCATCAATCCCGCCAAGCCAGTCGCGCTGCCCCGCGAGACCCGCTGGGCAGGATCACGCCGGCGGCGAGGGCTGAGGCGCGCTGCGCGTTTTCCGCCATCTGCTGATCGGCGTGGAGGTAGGCATTGGTCGCTCCGACGGCGCCGTTCTCCGCCGACCGGAGCAAATCGCCAAGCCGGCTCAGGGCGCTGACCTGCGCGGTCGCGAACTCGCTGAGCGCGGTCATGATTATCGAGCTGGCGGTGGCGTTAGCGGCTGACTCGACGTCTGCGCCGAAGGATTTGGCCGCGGCCGCGAGGTCCTCGGCATGTCCATCGACTCGGCCGAGGACAGCTCGGACGCCGTCGGGTTGAATGTCCCAGCTAGCCAACGAGCAACTCCTATTCGTAGGTTTCACGAACTGTGGGTCTTACTCACTGAGACGCGCTATATGCGCGTCGAGAACCGATTAGAACAGAGCGAAGCGACGAGCGCAGGCGAATTGGCGTACCTGTGTACAGCCGTGGACGACCCGGGATCGACCGCCGATTTGATTCGGTTACTGTGCGCGAATCTGCCTACGGACAAGGTCATTCGGGATCGTCGAGTCCGCCTGCCCGGTCGATCGAGCGTCGCGGCGACCCGTGACCCACCGTGTCGGTGTCAGGCACGGAGCGTGATGGGGAGCAGTCGTCCGCCCAGGATAAGAATTTCCACCCCGACGCGGCCGAGCCAGTCCCGAGGTGCGCCAGACCGACTTGCTACGGATGAATGACGGTGACGCCGGCGGCCCCGGAGTCGCCCATGGCGGCCAGCGCCGCCGGGGCCTCGTCCAGGCTGATCTCCTGGGCGACCAGAGCGCCGGGGTCGAATTGACCCGCGCTGATCCCGGCCAGCAGCTCCGGGTAGGAGTGCGCGGCCATGCCGTGGCTGCCTAGCCACTCCAGCTCTTGCCCGATGAGCACCGAGACGTCGACGGTCACCGGGGCCGGCAAGAGCCCGAGCTGAATGAGCTTTCCCCGCGGCCGCAACGAGCGCAGCGCTGCGTCTACGACCCCGGCCGAGCCGATCGCGTCGACCGCCACATCGGCTCCGCCCGCGGTCAGCTCCTGCACCTGCGCGGCGATCGCGCCGTCCGAGCTGAGCGTGTGCTGGGCGCCGTGCCGACGGGCGAGCTCGAGCGAGGCTGGATTGACGTCGACCGCGAGCACCTCGGCCCCGGCCGCCGCCGCGATCATCACCGCCGAGAGCCCCACCCCTCCGCAGCCGTAGACCACCACGCGTTGCCCGGGGCTGAGCTGACCGCGCTGGATGAGGCCCCGGTAGGCGGTGGCGAACCGGCAGCCGAGCGCGGCTGCGGAGTTGTAGCTGATCTGTTCCGGGATGCGGACCAGGTTGTGCTCGGCCCACGGGACAGCGACGTACTCGGCGAAGGAGCCCCAGTAGGTGAACCCGGGCTGTTGCTGGCGTGCGCAGGTTTGCTCGTTGCCGCTGAGGCATTGCGGGCAGGTGCCGCAGGCGCAGACGAACGGCGCGGTCACCCGGTCGCCGACGGCCCAACCGCTGACCTCGGCGCCCACGCTGACGATGGTGCCGGCGAACTCGTGGCCGGGGACGTGCGGCAGAACGATGTCTGAGTCGTGGCCCATCCAGCCGTGCCAGTCGCTGCGGCACAGGCCGGTGCTCTGAACCCGGACGACGACG
>JAOPUY010000087.1 GCA_025963265.1 Frankiales bacterium
GATCGGCACATTCACCGCAAACCTAAGCGGGATCGGGTCTGGTTTCCGCCGAGCGATGAGTTTGCGCGCGGGCACGAGTCATAGTTGGTGTCATCACCACCACCGAGGAGGTCACGATGCCCGTCACCACAACCCGGATCCGCGAGATCAGCCTGGTCTGCGTCCCGACGCTGGACCAGGACCGCGCGATCGAGTTCTACGAGGCGCTGGGTTTCGAGAAGCGCACCGACACGCCGTTCGGCGGCGAGTACCGCTGGGTCGAGGTCTATCCCCCGTCGGGGACGACCGGGATCGCCCTCGCCCCGCCCGCGCCCGGCGGAGGCGAGATCACGCCGACCCAGACTGGCATCACCTTGACCACCGACGACATCGACGCCACGCACGCGCAGTTCAAGGCGCTCGGGGTGGACGTCGACCCCGAGGTGGCGCGGATGGGCGACCCGGTGCCGCCGATGTTCTGGTTCCGGGACCCCACCGGCCACACCCTGATGGTGGTGGAGCAGCCCTAATTCCTGGAGGCAGAGCGACCGCCCTGTGGGCGTGTTGGTCACGTCTGGCCGCACGAACGTGCGGAAACTCAGGACAAGCGCGCGGCCTGCCGCACACCGAACAGATTGCCGAACGGGTCCAGCAGCTGACAGAGCCGCTCGCCGGTAAAGATCGTCTTGGGACCACGGTGCGCCACCGCCCCGGCCGCTACGCAATCCGCCACCACCGCGTCGACATCGTCGACGCCCCAGTAGGCGACGGTGCCGGCCAGCTCGGCCGGGCGGTTGAACTCGTCGCCGCGGTGCAGAGTCAAGCGGGTCGAGCCGATCGAGAACGTCGCCAGCTGCGGCTGCCGCTCGACCGGCTCAGCGCCGAGCAGCGCCCCGTACCACTGCGTCGCCGCGTCGAGATCGTCGACGAAGTAGAAGACGTTGGTGACCGCGCCCAAGCTCAGCAAGGCGGACGCCAGCCGGCTAGGCGGTGAGCAGCATCGCGCCGGCGAACGGCCCGACGGCGTTGGTCCACACGGCGACCTCGGCCCCGGGCACCTGCCGGTCACCGCACTCGCCGCGGATCTGACGGACCGACTCGATGCAGAAGTTGGCCCCGTGCCGGCGCCCGACATTGCAGGCGCCGCCGTCGGTGTTGGTCGGCAGACTGCCGCCGAGCCGGGTGTGGCCGGCCTCGACGAACGGCCCCGACTCCCCCATGCCGCAGAAGCCGAGCGCCTCGAGCAACTGCAGCGTGATGATGCTGAACCCGTCGTAAAGCTGGGCGCAGTCGACGTCGGCCGGCGTCAGGTCGGTGCGCGACCAGAGCAGGTCCGCGCAGTGTTTGGGCGAAGTCGTCGCGTAGTCATCGAGCTGGTAGAAGTTCATATCGCGCAAGGACGAAAGCGCTCCGGCCTCGACGACGACCGGCTTGTGCTGCCAGTCCCGCGCTCGCTCGACGGTCGTGAAGATGACGGCCGAGGACGAGTCCACCGGGTAGTCGCAGTCGAAGATCCGCACCGGCTTGCTGACGAATCGCGAGTTCAGGTAGTCCTCGACCGACAGCGGATCGCGCAGCAGGGCGTCGTCGTTCAGGCCGGCGTGATAGCGCTGGGTCGAGGCGTTGATGGCGAACTGCTCCTCAGTCGTCCCGAACTTCGCCATGTGCGCCGTCATCTCCAAGCCGGCGATCATCGCGACCGCACCGGCGTCAGCCCCGAACGGACTGGTGAATTGGGCGTCGCCGCCCACCGTGGCGGGCATGGTGACCGCGCCGCTGTTCCGATCGGCCTGGCCGGGCTGCTGGCGGATGAGCCGCACCGCGACCACGGTGTGCGCCATTCCGGCCGCGACCGCCGTGTAGGCGTTCATGGCCGGCTCGACGAAGGCCGGACCGCCGTTGGAGGTGAAGAAGTAGCTGAGCGGGTCCAGCCCGAGCAGGTGGCCGATCGACATCGCCTCGCCGCCCATGGTGGCCACGCCGTCGATGTCGGCCGGGGTCATGCCGGCGTCGGCCATCGCCGCGGTGACGGCCTGGCGCACCATCTCGTCGTTGGTGAGGTTGAGCCGGCGGCCGGTCTGGGAGTAACCCACTCCGGCGATGGCCACCCGGTTGAGACTGTTCGGCATCTAAACGTCCTCCTCAGGAACCGGTTGCGGCGGGGCGGAACAGCGGCAGCGTGAATCCAGGCGCCACCTCGCGAAAGGTGACCTCGACCGGCATCCCGACGCGGACGTCTTCGGCGGCGACGTCGACGACGTTCGACACGAGCGTCAGATGAGGCTGCTCGACCAGCTCGATCACCGCGAGGACGTAGCCCGGATGCTGCTGGAAGTAGGGGTGAAAGGGCTGCACGGGCTGGGTGAAGGTGGCGACCTGGCCGCGGCCGGACACCTCGGCTGGCGCCAGGTCGGTCGACAGGCAGAAGCGGCACACGATCTTCGGCCAGTGGATGTAGTGGCCGTTGCTGCAGCGCTGGATCAGCAGCTTGTGCTCGTTCACGCCGTCCCAGAAGAACTGGGTCAGCGCGTCCGGCTCAGGCCTGGGCGGGTAGAGCACGTCGGAGTCGGTGGCCATCTTGGTTGCCCCTTCATCGCCGGTGAGGTCGCGCCGAGCGGACTATACGCAGCTGGGCGGACGTATCGCCAGGCCCACGGTAAGGAGCTTGAATCCGTAGACGAGCGACGGAGGGCGCTGCTACGTTCGGTCGAGTCGCGCAAGGCTGCGCGACTCGGCGGCGAAGGAGCGGGCATTCCCGATGACGGCTCTGAACGGTATACGGGTCCTGGATCTGAGCTGGGGCATCGCTGGCCCGGCCGGGGTGCTGCTGCTGGCCGAGCACGGCGCCGACGTCATCAAGGTCGAGCCGCCCGGCGGTGATCCCTATCGCGACTATCCCGGCTACCGGGTCTGGAACCGCAGCCGGCGCTCCGTCGCGCTCGATCTCAAAAGCGCCGAGGGCCTCGCGAGCTTCCGGCAATTGCTGGCCGGAGCCGACGTGCTCGTCGAGAGCTTCAGCCCCGGCGTGATGGCCCGGCTCGGACTGGACTACCAGTCGCTGGCCGCCGACTTCCCGCACCTCATCTACTGCGCCATTCCGGCCTACCCGTCCGACAGCCGCAACGCCAGCCGTCCCGGCTGGGACGCGTTGGTCCAGGCCCGCTCGGGCATGCAGTACGAGCAGCAGGCCTGGCGTCCGGGTCCGGCGTTTCTGGCCAACCCGCTGCCCAGCATCGCCGCCCTCTACATGGTGCCGATCGCGATTCTGGCCGCGCTGCACGCCCGCAACGAGACCGGGCGCGGCCAGCGGGTGGAGACCTCGCTCTACCAAGGGGTGCTCTCGTTCACCACGATGCTCTGGGCCGACGTCGAGCACGATCAGGACGTCTTTCAGTCGCTGATGACCAAGACCTACCCGCCGGGCGTGCACCAGCCTGAGGTGATCATGACCGCCGACGGCTGGATCCAGTCGGTGGCCGGGGCGACCCAGAAGCGCGGCACCACCATCGCCGACGTCTTCGACCTTCCGGCCGGGCTCCCGCCGGCGCAGGTCTACGCCGAGTTGGCCCGGATCTACCGCGATCGCAAGCGCTCGGAGTTGCTCGAGCTGCTGCAGGAGAACCTCTTCCAGACCGCCGAGCTGCAACCGACCCGGGACGCCTTCACGCACCCGCAGATCGTGTTCAACGGCATGGCCGTGGCCGTCGAGGATCCCGAAGTCGGGCCGACGATCCAGGCCGGCATGCCGTTCTCGCTCGAGCGCAATCCGGCCTCGACGCCGACGCCGCGTCCGGCGGTCGGCCAGCACACGGCGGAGGTGCTGGCCGAGGCTCGCGCGCCGCTCTCGCTGGCGGCGACCGGCCGCGACCTGCGCTATCCGCTGGAGGGCATTCGGGTGCTCGACTTCGGACGGGCCTTCGCCGGCCCGTTCGGCCCGATGCTGATGGCTGGCCTCGGAGCGGACGTGATCAAGGTGGCCACCACCGAGAACGACCCGGGCCAGGCGATGCTGCAGACCAGCACGGTGTTGCTCGGCTGCGAGCAGGGCAAGCGCTCGCTGCTGGTCGACCTCAAGACCGACGAGGGTCGCGAGATCGTGCATCGGCTGGTGGCGACGAGCGACGTCGTGCACCACAACATGGTCAAGGGCGTGGCCGGCCGGCTGGGGATCGACTTCGAGAGCCTGCGCCAGATCAAGCCCGACCTCATCTACTGCAACACCTACATGTACGGCCCCGAGGGCCCGCTCTCGCACTTGGGCGGTAACGACTCGCTATCGCAGGCGCTCACCGGCTGGGAGTGGGACCAGGGCCCGGCCGAAGCGGGGAACACCCCGCTGTACTACCGGTTCGGCCACACCGACACCACCAACGCGATGGCCTCGGTGGTCGCCGTGCTGATGGCGCTGCTGCACCGCGACGCCACCGGCGAGGGCCAGGAGGTCTGGACCTCGCTGCTCAACGCCGCGCTGTACGCCAAGTCCGACGTCTACCTCACCCAAGACGGCACTGGGCCATCCGGCAGCTCAGACCCGCCGGCCATGAACAAGAGCCAGACGGGTCTGGGCGCGCTCTACCGGCTCTATGAGACGGCCGACGGCTGGCTGCAAGTCGCCGGGATCAAGGAGGAGCACTGGGCGAGCCTGTGCGCCGTCGTCGAACGTCCCGAGCTGGTAAGCGATTCGCGCTTCGCGACCGCGGCGTTGCGGCAGGCCAACCGGCATGAGCTCGAGGCTTTGCTCGAGCCGGTCTTCACCACCCTGACCGCCCTGCAGTGGCGCCGGAAGCTCGAGGCCGCCGGTGTTCCGGCCGAGGTCTCGATCAACACCTTCGACGGGCGCAGCGCGCTCAACGACGAGGAGAACCTACGGCTCGGCGTGGTGTCGCAGACGCAGCACGCGAGGGCCGGACGGCTGCGCCAGGTCGGCCAGTTGATGCGGTTCAGCGACACCCCGAGCACGGTGCTGCGGGCCCCGTTCGTGCGGGGCGAGCACACGCTGGAGATCATCCGCGGGCTGGGCTATGAGGACGACGCGATCAAGGACTACCTCCAGCGCGGCATCATCGCCGAGAGCTGAGGCCAGTGCCGGGCGCCGATCGAGCGCGCGTCACCAGCCGCGCAAGCTGACGGGTTCGATGACGATCGTCGTGCCATAGTCGGCGAACATCTGCGCGGCCGACGTGCCGAGAGCGAGGAGTCCGTCGGCGTACTTGGCGCTGTAGCCGTCGCGGACTGACGCGAACGCGTCCTCGTCGGCGACCCGGGCGGTGCCGTGGATAACCGCGACCGTGCTGCCGCTCGCGTCGGTGTCGAAGTTGAGCACCACTCGCGGGTCGGCGGCGATGTTGCGGACCTTGGGATTGTCCTGGCTGCGGATGAGGATGTTCGCGCCGTCCCAGTAGAACCAGACTGGGTTCGGCTCAGGCGTCCCGTCGGGCTTGAGCGTGGTGAGCCAGATGATCCTTGAGTTGGTCAGTTGCCCGGCCACTCGCCGGCCGAGGTCGCTGGTCAGATCGACGCTCATCGTTTCTCCACTCGTCCTGCGCGGCCTCAGCCGTAAGTGTTCACCTTCACCGGCCGGACGGCGATGCAGTAGCGGTGCGCTCCGGCCGGCGTAACCCGCCGCACGTCCGCCACGGAGGCCCCGCGGCTCTCGGCGATCTTCGCGGCCCACTCGTAGTCGTCATCGGGAATGACCTCGGCCCGTCCGCGGACCTCGACCGTCCGGTAGGTGTTGGCGATGTCGAGCAGAAAGATCCCGCACTCGGGGGTGCGCTGGACGTTCTTCAGCTTCTGCTTATCATCGCTGACCGTGATGCGGAACACGCCCTCGTCGTCGAGCCAGTAGCCCACCGCGGTGGTCTGCGGGAAGCCGTCGGGTCCGAGCGTCGAGAGGATGGCGACCGCGGCGTTTGCCGCGAGGTCGCGATGGGACTCCGGGATGAGGTTCACGGGATCGTGGTCCGCCTTCAGTGAGCTGGTGAGTTGGCCCGTCGGGTGCGCAGCGATTCTCACAAAGTCTATTACCGCTGTCGAGATGGCGGGCTCGAACCGGTCAGGGCTGAATGTTCTCCAGGTCCTCCAGCAGGCTCGGGTGCCTCGGCTCCCAGCCGAGCGCGGCTCGGGTGTGGGCGCTGCTGGCGGGCTGGTCGGTCGCAAAGATCGGGCCAATCGGGCCGTAGGTCTCCGGCGCCACCGCCTCGACCGGCAGCCCCAGCCGTCGGCCGATGACAGCGGCGATGTCACGGACCGCGTCGCCCTCGTCGCCCTCGGCGTGCCAGGCGGTGCCGCCCGGGGTCCGCTCCAGGGCCAGTCGCATCAGCGCCGCGGCGTCGAGCGCGTGCACGGCGGGCCACCCTGGCGGCGTTGGCCCAGCTCCGGGCGGCCAGCGCTTCTCGGGGCTGAACGGGACCGTTGGGGGCTCGGCTCGTCAGTCGAACCGAAGGTCCACGAGGGTGCCGCCGTGATCACTCAACGTGACCCCGTCCGTGCTCTTGTTCCACCCTTGGGCGGTCGACGTGAACGACCTGTTCCTTCCAGGGCCGGCGCAGACATGGTCGATAGGAGGGTGCACGAGGACGTTTTCGTCGAACCGGTCCGTCGTAGTGAGACACCTCAGCTCGGAACGCCGCAGCTGGACGTTGAGCAAAGCACGACAGTCCTTGGTGCCGTAGTAGTGCCGCCCTCCCAGGTCCTGGTTGAGGTCACCGGCGACGACCAGGGTGGCCTGTGGGAAGTCGGCTCGCAGCGACGCCCACTCCCCACCCTGGCCAGGGACGATCCGACGGAACTCGGCCCAGCCACGGGCG
>JAOPUY010000624.1 GCA_025963265.1 Frankiales bacterium
GTGGTTGACAAGACAGGGACGCTGACCGAGGGCAAGCCGACACTGACGGATGTCGTGGCGCTGGCCAATGAGGACGAACGTCGCATGCTGTCGCTTGCGGCCAGCCTTGAACGCGGCTCCGAGCATCCGCTGGCCGAGGCGATCGTTCTCGGCGCCAGGGAGCGCGGTGTTGATCTTGTCGATATTTCCGGTTTCGAGGCGAGGACCGGAAAGGGCGTCAGCGGTCAGGCCGGGCACATCGAAGTTGCACTCGGGAACGCTGCGCTGATGACCGATCTCGGCATCGACATCGATCCGATGAAGACCGATACGGAGCGGCTGCGCGGCGATGGCAAGACGGTGATGTTCGTCGGCATCGACGGAAAGCTTGCCGGCATCGTCGCCGTGGCCGATCGTATCAAGCCAACCACGGCTGCGGCAATTGCAGCGCTGCGTCGTAGCGGCCTCAAGATCATCATGGCGACCGGCGACAATGCGCTGACGGCGCAAGCGCTGGCAAAGAGCCTCGGCATCGACGATGTTCGCGCCGACATACTGCCGGAGGACAAGAAGGCGCTGATCGACGACCTGCGGCAGCGCGGCGCGATCGTCGCGATGGCCGGCGACGGCGTCAACGATGCGCCGGCCCTTGCCGCTGCCGATGTCGGCATCGCCATGGGGACAGGCGCAGACGTGGCGATGGAGAGTGCCGGTATCACATTGGTGAAGGGCGACCTCAACGGCATTGTCCGCGCTCGGCACCTATCCGAAGCGACGATCCGCAACATCAAACAGAACCTCGGCTTCGCATTCGGATATAACGCGCTGGGCATTCCGCTTGCCGCGGGCGTTCTGTACCCCGTTTTCGGCCTGCTGCTTTCGCCAATGATCGCCGCGGCCGCCATGAGCCTGTCCTCGGTCTCCGTCATCGCCAATGCGTTGCGGCTGCGGTTCGAGAAATTATAGGAGAAGGACGATGAACATCGGTGAAGCCTCCGATCGGTCCGGCCTGCCGGCCAAGACCATCCGCTACTACGAAGAGATCGGACTGATACGCGCCGACCGGGGCGACAACGGCTACCGCGACTACGGCATCAAGGATGTCCACAAGCTGCGTTTCCTGCAGCGCTCGCGCGGTCTCGGCTTTTCAGTTGAGGAATGCCGACAATTGCTGGCGCTCTACGAGGACAAGAGCCGCGCCAGCGCCGATGTCCGGGAAATCGCCTCCACCAAGCTGACCGAGATCGACCGCAAGATTCGCGAACTGACCGAACTGAAGCACACCCTGGAGCACCTCGTTCACGCCTGCCATGGCAACGACCGACCGGACTGCCCGATCCTCGAGGAGTTGGCTGAGGGAGTGTTAGAGCGTTTCCGCATTTTTCTGAATCGGGTCGGATTCCCGAATCAGTTTTGATGTGATTCACTGGAGCTGGCTGGGTGGAGGCAGCATCAGATGACCGCACCTTTATCGAATGATCTTCGTGAGCGTGTTGTAGCAGCCGTGTTGAACGGCGAAAGCAGTCGTGCAGTCGCTGCGCGTTTCGAGGTGGCCGTCTCGTCGGTAGTGAAGTGGTCGCAGCGCTATCGCGCGACCGGATCGGTTCGTCCCGGCAAGATGGGTGGCCATCGCAAACGCATTCTGGAGCCACACCGTAGCTTCATTGCCGAGCGGCTGGCTCAGAGCCCGCACCTGACACTGCATGGTCTGAAGGCCGAATTGGCAACGCGATGCATCATCGTCTCCCACAATACGATTTGGGAGTTCATCCGCAGCGAAGGGCTGCGCTTCAAAAAAAACGCTGTTCGCCCTTGAACAGGCTCGTGCCGACGTCACTCGCAGAAGAGAGCGGTGGAAGGCCTTGCAACATCATCTCGATCCTGAACGACTGGTCTTCATTGATGAGACCTGGATCAAGACCAACATGACCCCCATCAGAGGCTGGGGACCAAAGGGCAAGCGTTTGCGGGCGTTTGCGCCGCACGGCCACTGGCGCACGCTGACATTCCTGGGTGCGTTGAGGAACGACCGGCTGGCCGCACCTTGTGTCTTTGACGGGCCGATCAACGGCCAGTGCTTTCGCGCCTATGTGGAACAGCAACTGGTTCCTGTCCTCAAGCCAGGCGACATCGTCATCATGGATAATCTCGGCAGTCATAAATCGGCGGCCATCCGTCAGGCCATCAAAGCCGCCGGAGCACGGCTCTGGTTTCTGCCACCCTATTCGCCGGACCTCAATCCGATCGAGCAGACCTTCTCAAAAATCAAACATTGGATGCGGCATGCACAGAAGCGAACCATCGACGACACATGGCGTCACATCGGCAGGCTGGTCGAAACAATCCAACCCGACGAATGCGCCAACTATCTCACAAACGCAGGCTACGCTTCTGCCAAAACATGAAACGCTCTAGACGATTACCGATCGGTCTCTTTCACACTCGCCGGCGCGCTTGCGCCGACAGGTCGGGAGGCATCAAGCGTTCATTCGCGTGGGTGCGGGTGGCGCCCGTCGCCACCTGCACCCCGTCAGGGCTTCACGAACCGATAGGCGAAGCG
>JAOPUY010000107.1 GCA_025963265.1 Frankiales bacterium
CTGCTGCTCGACCCGCCGCTTCCGGCTGAGGTGCTGGTCGGCGCCGCGCTGCTGGTCGGTGCGGTGCTACTGGGGCCGGTGCTGCTCGGAGCCGTGCTCGTCGGACCGGTGCTGCTCGGAGGGGCACTGCTCGGCCCGCTACTGGTGGGCGCCGGGCTGCTGGGCTCAGGACTGCTCGGTGCTGGGCTACTAGGCGGCGCACTACTGGGCGCGGGACTCGAGGGATCAGGGCTGCTCGGCGCTGGGCTGAACGGATTGCCGGACGACGCGACGGCCGAGGACGCGGCCGGGCTGAGGGTCGAGTCGCTGCTGGTGGCGGCCAAGCTGGCCGGCGCCAGGGCGAGTCCGGCGCAGAGCAACAGGCCGGTCGCCGAGACCAGGACTGCGGGTGTGAGTGAACGAGTGGTCACGACGTGACTCCCTGCTGAGGTGGGTTGATACACCGACCTGACGCTCGAGCCCGGCGCTGATGACGCGGCAAATCGCCCGAATCCCGTCTCGGGGGCCCGCGGGCCGGGCACGCGACTCAACCGATGTCCGGCCCGGTCGATAAGCAGGTGTGGATCGCAGACTGTGGCGCGCCTACCTGGCGATCGGCGCTGTCGCCGTCGGCGGGTACCTGCTGCTGCCCACGGGTCTGCCCAGCGATCTCGGCTACCTGGCCATCGGCGCCTCGAGCGGTCTGGCCATTCTGTTCAGCGTCCGAGCCCACCGTCCGGCTCGGGCCCGGGCCTGGCAGCTGATGGCTGGCGGCGAGTTGCTGTGGGTCCTCGGCGACGCCGTCGACACCTGGTACGACGACGTCCAGCACAGCTATCCAGCCGTGTCGGCCGCCGACGTCCTCTATCTGGCCGCCTACCCCGTGCTGGCGGCTGGTTTGATCCTGCTCATTCGCAACGGCCGGCGAGACTGGCCCGGCCTGCTCGACAGCGCGATCGTGACCGCCGGACTCGGCCTGCTGTCCTGGGTCTTGGTGGCCCGGCCGACGCTGCTGGACTCGACTGAGGCCGTCGGGATCCGCTTGGTCGAGGTCGCCTATCCAGCTGGCGACATCCTGCTGCTCGCGCTGCTGATCCGATTGGTCTCGATGCCCGGCGCCCGCAGCGCCGCGTTCCGGCTGCTCGCCGCCGCTCTGGCGCTGGTGATCCTGGCCGACACCGGCTACGCCTACGCCACGCTGCACGCCGTCGACCCCCATCGCCTCCTGGACGTGCTGTGGCTGGCCTCGTACCTCGCCTGGGGCGCGGCCGCGTTGCATCCGTCCAGTCGCTCGTTGGCCGGGGTCAACCTCAGCGGCGCCCGGGCCTTCGGCACTCTTCGCCTGATCGCTTTGACCAGCGCGACCTTGATCGCGCCGGGCACCCTGGGGGTCGAGCTGGCCCGTGGCACCCGGCTGGACGGCTGGGCGATCGTGGGCAGCTCGATCGCCCTCTTCGGCTTGGTCGTCGCCCGGATGCGACTGGCCTTGGCCGAAATCGCGAAGGCCAATCAGCAAAAGGACACGCTGCAGGACGAGCTCGCCTACGAGGCCGCCCACGACTACCTCACGCGGTTGCCCAACCGGTCGCAGGCCGTCCGGCAGATCGAGGCGGCCCTGTTTCGAGCTCAGCGCGCCGGGTCGATGATTGGATTGCTCTTCATCGACCTCGACCACTTCAAGATCGTCAACGACACCTTCGGCCACCGGGCGGGCGACGAGGTGCTGCGCGAGGTCGCGACGCGGATGGCGGCCCAGGTCCGCGGCGGCGACATGGTGGCCCGGCTCGGCGGTGATGAGTTCGTGGTGCTGCTCGAGCCAATCGACGCCGAGTCCTCGGTCGTCGAGCTTGGCGAGCGAATCATCCGGGCGGTCTCGGCGCCTATCGCCACCGGCGGCCGGCACGTCCTGATCGGCGCCAGCGTCGGAGTCGCGGTCAGCTTGGACGGCGGCACGAATGCCGATCATCTGCTGGGCGAGGCCGACGCGGCGGCCTACCGGGCCAAATCCAATGGCCGAGGGCGAGTCGAGGTCTTCGACGGCGCGCTGCGGCGCGAACTCAGCGACCGCGCGGTGCTCGAGACGGCCATCCTCACTGGCCTGCGGGAGGACGAGTTCGAGCTTCATTACCAGCCGGTGGTCGATCTCGAGCGCGAGCAGGTACTCGGCTTTGAGGCGCTCATTCGGTGGAACCGCCCAGGCTTCGGATTGGTCTATCCGGACGAGTTCATTCCGACGGCCGAGCACTCCCAGCTAATCTGCGACCTGGGCCGATGGGTGCTGGCGCAGGCGACCCGCCAACTCAGCCAAGCGGAAAACCGCAGCCTGACCGTCGCCGTCAACATCTCCGGTCGGCACCTGGCCAGCGCGCACGTCCTCGACGACGTACGGGCAGCGCTAACCCATTCCGGCCTGGATCCGCGCCGACTCACGCTAGAGCTGACCGAGACCATGATCATCGACGATCCGACCGCGACCGATCACCTCCGAGCGCTTCGCGATCTCGGGGTCTCGATCAGCATCGACGACTTCGGCACCGGCTACACCTCGATCTCGCAACTTCGGCACCTGCCGGTGGACAGCGTGAAGATCGACCGGAGTTTCATGGCGGCCGGGGCGCCGAACGCCGGGGAGCTGGTCAGCCTGATGGTCAACGCCGCCCACGCTTTCGGACTGTTCGTCATCGCCGAGGGCGTCGAGCAGCCGGCCCAGTTGACCCGGCTGCGGGAGATCGGGTGCGACGGCGCTCAGGGTTACCTGCTCGGCCGGCCCCTGCCCGCCCAGGCGATCCCCGCCTTAGCCGAAACAGCCGCGCTGCGCTGAGCGATTGCGCCCGAACTCAGCCGCGGTTGTGCTTGCGGATGACGAACTTGCGGAACGGGACGCCCTCGCCGCCGCACAACTCGCCGTCACGGGTCTGAAAATGCAGGAGGTCGGCCAGGTCGGCGGGGGTAAAGGTCTCACCGCAGCGCTCACAGCGCGCCTCGGTCGGCAGAACCGGGGCACGGCGTCCCGGGTGCTCAGTCATCATCAACGTCCCCCAACAACGAAGTGGCCGCAGCGATTTGCTGGCAGCCGTCGGCAGTCTGTTTCAGGGTACAGACACATAAAGTCGATGTGAAGCGATCGTGCACATCCCCGAGGATTGTGTCAGCGGTGATCAGTAGTGTCGGCCCGGTGGAGCAATCAGCGGATCAGACCGTCGCCCGTGCGGCGCCCGATGCTGGCCCTGACCCAGCCGTCCGGGCCGAGGCCGAGCGTCACCTGCGCGCCTTGGCCGGTCCGAACGCTGAGCTCCGCGCCGATCAGTGGGTCGCGATCGAGGCGTTGACTGTGCAGCGCCGCCGAGCCTTAGTCGTGCAGCGCACCGGCTGGGGCAAGTCCGCGGTCTACTTCGTCGCCACCGCGCTGCTCCGGGCGCAGGGCGCCGGGCCGACGGTGATCATCTCGCCGCTGCTCGCCCTGATGCGCAACCAGATCGCCGCGGCCGAGCGGGCGGGCATCCGGGCGGCGACCATCAACTCGACCAATCTCGAGGGTTGGCAAGAGACCTACGCGGCGATCAACCGCGGCGAGATCGACGTGCTGCTGCTGTCGCCGGAACGTTTGAACAACCCCGATTTCCGGGACAACGTGATGGGTCGACTCGCCGCCAGCTGCGGATTGCTAGTCGTCGATGAGGCCCACTGCATCAGCGACTGGGGCCACGACTTCCGGCCCGACTTCCGCCGGCTGCGCACCCTGCTGCCCGAACTGCCGGCGGGAATTCCGGTGCTGGCCACCACCGCCACCGCCAACAGCCGGGTGGTCGAGGACATCGCCGACGTGCTCGGCCTGCACGCCGGCGCCCCGAACGGACCGGGCGAGGTGCTGGTGCTGCGCGGCCCGCTAGACCGAGCCTCGTTGCACCTGAGCGTGATCAAACTGGCGAGCACCGCCCACCGGTTGGCCTGGCTGGCCGATCACCTGGCCGAGTTCCCAGGCTCCGGCATCATTTACACGCTCACCGTCGCCGCCTCCCAGGAGGTGGCCGACTACCTCCGCGAGCGGGGGGTGCCCGTCGCCGCGTACTCGGGCAAGACCGAGCAGACCGAGCGATTGGCCGCCGAGGACGATCTCCTCAACAACCGAGTCAAAGCCTTGGTGGCCACTTCGGCCCTCGGCATGGGCTTCGACAAGCCGGATCTCGGCTTCGTCATCCACTTCGGCGCGCCCGCCTCCCCGATCGCCTACTACCAGCAGGTGGGCCGAGCCGGCCGGGGCGTCGACCGCGCTCAGGTGATCCTGCTCCCGGGCTCGGAGGACCAGGCCGTCTGGGACTACTTCGCTTCGGTCGGTTTCCCGCGCGAGAGCCAGGTCCGCACGACCCTGCAGGTGCTCGCCGGGCGGGACGGAGCGGTGAGCACGGCCGCTCTGGAGACCGAGGTCGACCTGTCTCGCACCCGCCTGGAGACGATGCTCAAGGTCCTCGACGTCGACGGAGCCGTGCACCGGGTCCGCGGCGGCTGGACGGCCACCGGCCAGCCCTGGAGCTATGACGCCGAGCGCTACTCGAAGGTGGCGGCGACGCGCACCGCGGAGCAAGCCGCCATGCGGGCCTACCTGAGCACCGACGGCTGCCGGATGCGGTTTCTGCGCGAGCAGTTGGATGACCCCGACGCGGTCGACTGCGGCCGCTGCGACAACTGCGGCGGCGTCTCGATCAGCAGCTCGACCGCCGCCGCGAGCCTGAACGACGCCGAGCAGAGCCTCGGCCGCCCCGGCGTCGTGCTGGAGCCCCGCAAGCAGTGGCCGACGGCGATGACGAGCCTGGGCGTCCCGGTCAAGGGGAAGATCAGCGAGTCCGAGCTCGCCCAGCCGGGCCGAGCCATCGCTCGCTTCACCGACCTCAGCTATGGCCGGCAGCTGCGCCAGCTCCTCCTGGCACCGACGCCCGACGGGCTCAGCGAGGCCGACCGAGCGGCCGAACATGTGCCCTCGGCTCCGCTGGACGCACCGCACCCGGCGCCGACGGAGCTCATCTCGGCTGAGCTCATCTCGGCAGCGGTCAAGGTGCTGGCCTCCTGGGAGTGGGCTCAACGGCCGGCTGCGGTGGTCTACGTCGGCTCCCGCTCGCGGCCCGCGCTGATCGCCGAATTCGCCCGTCGGATCTCCGAGCTCGGCCGGCTGCCCGCTTTAGGAGCGTTACACCACCGCCCCGGTTCGCCAGCCGCGCGCTCGAACAGCGCCCAGCGGCTGCACGCAGTCTGGTCGGCCTACGAGCTGCCGGCTGACTTGGCGGCGCATCTCGCCGGCGAGTTCCGCGGCCAGCCGGTGCTGCTGATCGACGATTACGCCGACACGGGCTGGACCCTCGCGGTGGTCAGCCGGTTGCTGCGCCAGGCCGGCGCTGGTGAGATCTACCCGTTCGTGTTGGCCACCGCGGGCGCCGGATGAGCACGCGGCGCGCCGGATCAGGGCCAGGGAGCGCCGGCCGTCCCGCGATGAGGCAGAGTGGTCGACGTGGCACAACCGGGTGAGGCAGCAACCGAGGCGGTATCCGGCGAAGTGCTGACCAGCGACGTGGTGACCAGCGACGGAGTGACCAGCGACGTGGTGACCGGCGACGTGGTGACCGGCGACGAATCGGCGGCTACCGAGCTACTGCTCGCCGTCGACGGCAACTCCTTGGTGCACCGCAGTTTCCACGCGCTCGCGGCCACCGGCATGCGATCGCCCGACGGCGCCCCGATGTGGGCGGTGCGCGGTCTGCTCACCCAGCTGGTGGCGGCGGTGGAACGGATCGGCCCGACCGCGGTCGTGGTCGGGTTCGACGATCCGCGGGCCAGCCTGCGACGGGACAAGTGGCCGCAGTACAAAGCGAACCGGGTCGAGAAGCTCGACAGCCTCGTGCAGCAGCTCGAACTCGCCGTCCTCGTCCTACGCGAACTGGGCATCCAGGTGATCGTGCCGACGGGTCTCGAGGCCGACGACGTGTTGGCCGCGGCCGCTCGGCACGCCTCGGTCACGGCTGGCCGGACGGTCATCATGACGTCGGACCGCGACTCCTTCGCCCTCATCGACGACCACACGACGGTGCTTCGGATCATCAACGGCGGGGTTGAGGCCTCACCGCTGCTGTCCTCGGCCCGGCTGTACACCAAGCTCGGGGTCACCCCGGCCCAGTACCGGGACTTCGCGGCGCTGCGGGGCGACCCGTCGGACAATCTCCCCGGCGTCCGCGGCATCGGTCCCAAGACGGCGGCCAAGCTGCTCTCGGCGCTGGGCAGCGCTCGGGCCGCCTTCGACGACATCGACTGCGGCGGTGAACACGTGCTGCGAGCGGTGGGAGCCGGGGCGCTGGCCCGGCTGCGTGAGCCGACCGCGCGCGAGTCGTGGAGCCTCAACTGTCAGGTCATGGCCCTGCACGACACAGTCGATCTGGCGCTGACGCGCGCCGGCGGTCCGGGTCGGCTGCCGCTGGATTCCGCCGTGGTCCGCGCGGTCTTCACCGATCATCAGCTGCCGGCGAGCACGCCGACCGCGCTGCGGGCGTTATGCCACGAGCAGTCCGATGGCCCGGCCGTCCGTTACGCCGTCAGCGGCGGGCGCGGTCAGCATCAGGATCAAGACGGCGGTGCTTTCGGCGGTCAGAGCGGGCGTTCCGGCGGTTGGCGCGGCGCTCGCCACGGCCGGATGGCCAACCGGGCCAAGCAAGCCAGCGCGCCGCAGGCCGAGCAGCTCTCGCTGTTCGGCTGAGGCCGGGCACCTCACCGAGCGAGCTCACGACGAGGTCGAGTTGTACCGCCTCGTGGCCAGGTAGCCGAACACCAGTCCGATGCCGGCCGTCCAGGCCAGCGACTCAAGCACCAGCACCGTCGTTCCTTGGCCGCCGAAGAGCTCAGCCCGTTGCGCTGCGCTGACATCGCCGATCGTCAGCGATCGGACGGCGTTGATCACGAGGGTCACCGGTTGGTGATCGGCGAAGGCCCGCAGCCAACTCGGCATGGTCGAGGTCGGCACGAAGGCGCTGCTGGCGAAGGT
>JAOPUY010000110.1 GCA_025963265.1 Frankiales bacterium
GCTACTTGGCCCGCCAGAACCGACGCTGATCGGCGCTACCTCGCCAGGCATCCGGCGCTCCCTCGCGGGGCATCCGGCGGTGGCTAAGTCTCCTCGATGGCCGCCGGCAGCAGGTGCAAGGTTTCCGGGGTGGTTTCGGACAGCGACTGCGCGCGCTGCTGGTAGGAGGCGTCGGTCGCCGTCATCCGGTCCCGGTGCTGGCGAAGGTGTTCATCCCACGAGGCGACGACGAAGATCTCCTCGAACTCATCGGGCCGCTCACCGGCCCGAAACAAGCCCCACTGGGTGGCGCCGGTCCGCATTCGCGACCCACGGACGTGGGCCATCGCATGGATGAACTCCGCCGCCCGCTCGGGGCGGACCGAGTAGGTTGTGCGCACCACCACCGGGCCGAGGTCGGCTGGGGCCTCAAGCTGGATGTCCGGGTCGGGTCGAACCGCCACTCGTCGGTCCATGCTCGAGGTGTCGACGAGGGGCCAGACACGCACCGATGCCGCCGCGGCGGCCATCATTCCCGCCGCGACCAGGAAGGCGACGGTGAGCCCGAGGAAGTCGGCGACCAACCCCCACGCCAGCGCCCCGAGGCCCTGGGCGCCGAAGAACACCATCTGGTAGACCGACAGCCCACGGGCCCTGACCCAACGCGGCAGGAACAGCTGCAGCATCGTGTTGACCGTGGCCAGCATGCCGACCCAGGCCAGGCCGGCGGGGAGCAGGATGAGGAGGACCACGGCGGTCGAGCGCACCAGGATCACGGCGGCCAGAGCGGCGGCGAACAGCGCGCCGGTGACTGCGATCAACCCGTTCGGGGACACCACGGCGCGCACCCGTGAGAGCACCGAGGCTCCTACGATGGCCCCTATCCCGAGGGCGGCGAGAAGCAGTCCGTACCCGCCCGCTCCGAGTCCGAGGCGAGCGCTCGCGACCAACGGGAGCAGCGCCCACAGCGCGCTTGCGGGGATGAGGAACAACATAGCTCGGAGCAAGATCCGACGCACGACGGGCGCGTAGCGAACGTAGCGGCCGCCGGCCCGCAGGGCCGACCCGAATCGCTCGGGGAGCTGCGGGGTGGTCTCCGGATTTGGCCGCCACAGAGCGACGACGAGGCCGTAGAAGAGGAAGGTGGCGGCGTCGATGACAAAGACCCCGCCAACCCCGACCCCCACGATGAGGAACCCGGCGATGGCCGGCCCGATCGCCCGGGAGAGGTTGACGTTGATCGAGCTCAGCTCCGCCGCGGCCGGGATCTGCTCGCGCGGGACCAATTCCGGCACCAGTGACTGATAGGCGGGGATGCCCAGCACCGACGCGGTGCCGATGACGAAAGTAAAGACGAGCAGCATCGCCGGCGAGAGCCGATGGGCGAGGGTGAGACCCGCGAGCGCGCACGTGGCGCCCACCAGGCCGACTTGGACCGTGATCAGCAATCGACGCCGGTCGAGGGTGTCGGCCAGCACGCCGCCGACGATGCCGAACATCATGTCCGGGAGCATGTCGGCGGTTTGCACGAGCGCCACGAGGATAGCGGCGTGCGCCGCGTCGACGAGGAACCACTGGGCGCCGACGGTCTGCATGTAGGTGCCGACGTTGCTGACCAGTGAGGCCAGCCAGAGCCATCGGAACACGCCGATCCGAAGCGGGTCCCACGACGAGGACTCTCGAGGGCGTTTCGATTGATCCAGCAGCGGCAACGGGCGACACCTACTCCGGCTGTGAGTCGGACGCGGGTCCGGGCTCAGCCTCCCCGACGATGGAGCCGAGGCTGAACGTCCGGCGATGTAGACAGGCTTCCCGGACCCGCGGTCAGCGGCATCCTGGCCAGCGTCCGATTGCGCCTCCGGTTAGTCGCCAGGGCTAGTTGCTGCTAGCTGGGGTGCGCGGTTGACGATGGCCGCAAGGACACGTGGCGCAATCGCGACGACGATCAACCTCATGACCGAAGAGTCCACACTTGAGCGAGCACCCCACCCGAGCGACGCGCCGTTGGCGGGGCGGGCAGTCTTGGGCCGACCCGGACTTCGCATCATGCTGCGTCCGATGGCCAGCCCGATGCCGCTGGGGTTTTACACGGTGGCCATTGCCACCGTCATGGTCTCGGCGCTGCAACTCGGAATCATCGCGGCCAGCGACCGGAACGAGGTGGCCCTGCTCATCGTCCCGGCGTTCGCCCTCCAGCTCATCGTGGGGATCGCCTGCATAGCCGGACGCGACGCGATCGCGGCGACGCTGATGTCCTCCTTCGCCGGCACCTGGTTGGCGGACTCCCTGTTCTATCTGTTCGGCCAACCTGGACGCTCCAGCGCCCAAGCGGTGTTCTTCTTCACGTTCACGGTGTTCGTCGTCATGTTGGCCGTCGTCGCTCGACCGAAAGCCGCGCTCTTCGCGGTGCTCGTGGTCGCCGTCCCCAGGTTTCTCGTGTCCGGGGTGGCGGCCGCGACCGGAAACGCCGACGTCTCCAAGGCCGCCGGCGCTCTCGGATTCGTGCTGGCGGCCGTCGCCATGTACACCGCCTTCGCCCTGCTGCTCGAGGACGTGCGGGGTCACACCGTGCTGCCAGTCGGACGCCGTGGCCCGGCCCGGGACGCGATCGAAGGGACGATCGATTCGCAACTTCGGGGCTATGAGCACATGGCCGGCGTTCGCCGGACCCTCTGACCGAAGGTCCTCGGCCCGCCGAACGGAGCGCGAGCAGCGCCAGGGCGCACCTGGCGATCGTGATCCCGTGACTACCTGAGAACGCTCGGCCGGGGCCACGTTCAGCTCGCCCGACCCGAGTGGACCCCCTTTAATGCACCCACCAGGGCCGGCGCGCGTCGCTGCCGGTCGCCGCACCGGAGGCGGGGGAACCCGTGACCGCCTCGGCGGGCGACGTGGCCGACGCCGTGACCGGGTCGTCCTCGAGCGATCCGAGCGGGTGGTCCTTCGAGGACTGGTGCAGTTCGGACGCCGATGGCAAGGGCTCGGCGACGCTCGGCCGATCGCTGCTGGCTCCGACCTTGGCGTAGCCGAGGAACAGGATTCCGCTGAGGACCGCGACCAGGATCCACAGCGGGCCGCCGTTGACCTCGCCCCAGTCGTTGAGCCCGTGCAGCACGGCCGCGGCGGCCAGACCGATCCAGGCGACTGAGTACCACCGGTGGCGCTTGGTGACCGCCAGCCCGATGAAATAGCCGGTCAGCCCACCCCAGCAGGCGTGCATGATCGGGTCGGTCACGAACCGCCAGACGAAGTCGAGGACGAAATAGCGCACCGGTCCGATGAGCGCGGCGAACAGTGACACCGAGGGGGAGTGGCCGGTGCTGAGCAACTGATCGATGGACGGGATGGCCGCTTGCACCGTCAGGTAGAACTGCTGAATTCCGTTCACGGTGAAGTAGCGCACGACTTCGGTGGCGCCGAAGGCCAGGCCGCTGACCGCGCCGAGAAACAGGTAGTCCCGGGGCTGCATGGTCCGCCGGCGCCAGTAGATCAGCGCCAGGGCCAGCACCGGCAGCGCCTTGGCCAGCTCCTCGGGCACGCCGACGGTGAAGATGCTGGCGGCCAGGTTGCCGGTTCGCGCGTCCAGGGTGGTCTCCAGCGCGAGCGCCAGCGGCACCTGGCTCGCCAGCGAGATCGCGGTCACGAGGAGCAGCATCGGTTTAGTCACGTGCGCTGGCCGGATTATGACGCCGAGGAGCAGCAGCCAGGCGATCGCGAAGTAGGCGGCGAAGATCCAGGCCGCGCGGTCGAAGGTGGCTGCGCTCGGGTT
>JAOPUY010000129.1 GCA_025963265.1 Frankiales bacterium
AGGAGGACCGGTGAGAAGTCGACTCGCTCCGCCACCCTAGATCGCGGTTGCGTGGATTTCGCGCGGTCAGGATGGTTCGATCAGCCTGGTTTGATAAGCGAAGATCACCGCTTGGACGCGATCACGCAGCCCGAGCTTGCCGAGGATGCGGCTCACGTGAGTCTTCACCGTCGCTTCCGACAGGCACAGCGAGGCGGCGATTTCTTGATTGCTCAGGCCGAGCGCGATCGCCTGCAGCACCTCGAGCTCACGGTGGGTGAGTTGAGCCAGGCGCTGGTCTCGTGACCCGCGTGTCGCGGTGGGCATGTGTTGCGCGAAGGTGTCCAGCAGCCGGCGCGTCACCCGCGGGGCCACGACGGCATCACCGGCGGCCACGGTGCGAATTGCGGCGACGAGCTCGTCCGGCGGAGCGTTCTTGAGCAGGAAACCGCTCGCACCGGCCCGCAGTCCGGCGAAGGCGTACTCGTCCAGGTCGAAGGTGGTGAGGATCAGGACGCGAACTTCGGGCTGCTCGCGGGTAATGGTCTCGGTCGCCGCGATGCCGTCCAGTTCGGGCATTCGCACATCCATGACGATCACGTCTGGATGGTGGGCGTCGGCGGCGGCGATCGCCTCGCGTCCGTTCGCGGCCTCGGCGACCACCTCGAAATCGCCGTGCGCGTCGAGGATCATGCGGAAGCCCACACGTAAAAGCTGTTCGTCGTCGACCAGAACAACCCGGATCGTCATTGTCCCGCTTTCCGGCCGGCCTGATCGCGCAGCGGCAGCCACGCGCTGACCCGCCAACCGCTGTTGGTCGGCCCGGCGAAAAGGCGGCCGTTGTGCAGCGCGACCCGTTCCCGCATACCGATCAAGCCATGCCCGAACGGGCTGGCGGGCGACCCGCTGCCGCCGTTGTCGTCTACGACCACCCGCAGATCCTCCTGGCCGCGGCGGATGGAGACTTGAAGGCAACTAGCCCGCGGAGCGTGTTTGAGGGTGTTGGTGATCCCTTCCTGCACGAGCCGGAACAGCGCTAGCTGCAGGCTCGTCGACAGTCGCTCCGTCGAGCCGCTGATGTGGTACGTGACCTGCAGGCCGGTGCTGCGCGCGGTCTCGAGCAACGCGTCCAGGTCCGCCAGACTTGGCTCTGGGTTCAGCGTCAGGTCGGTCGCCTCCGGCCCAGACCGAAGCAGCGCGAGGGTGTCGCGCATCTCGGCCAGCGCCGCGCGTCCAGTCGCGGCGGCCTGGTGGATCGCCGCACGGGCGCGGGCCGGGTCACGGTCAATCGTGAGCGCGGCGCCGTCGGTGAGCGCCACCATGACCGAGAGGTTGTGGGCCACGATGTCGTGCATCTCCCGCGCGATGCGGTTGCGCTCGGCGATCACCGCGAGCTCAGTGAGCCGCTCACGGTGCTGCTCGGTGAGCTGTTGCTCACCGCCACGGGCGCGCCGGCTACGGAACTCTGCAGAGCGGCGCAACCACGACATGTCTCTAGTGTCGCGCGGACCAGTCATGCATCGCGACGTCGCAGCACGAATAGCCCGATACCGAGCGCCGCCGCCACGTAGAGCGCGAAGACGCCAAGACCCGTCCACGGCGCCAGTTGGTCCGAGCTGGGCTGCGTGTTCATGCCCGCCGTGCCAGCCAGCAGCGGAAGGTACTTGCTCACGTGCTGCTGCTCAGAACTCGGTAGGGCCTGGGCGAGCAGGGGCAGCACGAGCAGTAGGCCGAACAACGTCGCGATCGCGGCGCCGGTGTTGCGCAGGATGAAGCCACATCCGAGGCCGAGTAGGCCGACGCCCACCATGTACAACGCGGCGCCGAAGATCGCACGGACCGCACCGGGGTGGCTGATCGACACACCGAGACTGTGGAGCGTTCCGTTCGACACGCCTGGCGTGAACGCGATGCCGCCCTTCGGGCCGGTGGTGAACCCACCGTGGACGTTGTAAGAACTGAGAACCGCCTGACCACCGAGGAACGCGACAACGGCGGCGACCAACGTGATCAAAAAAATGACCGCCGCGAAGATCGCGATCTTGGCCGCCCACACTTGTATCCGCCGGGGTACCGCGGAGAACGTCGCTCGGATCATGCCGGTGCTGTACTCGCCGGTGATGAACAGCACCCCGAGTACTCCGACGGCGAGTTGCGCCAGATAGAACCCGCGCAGGCTCAGCGCCGTGGGATCGGGTTCGAATCCGCCGTGCGTCGCGATGTCGTTGCCCCGCAGATCTGAGAACAAGATGCCCAGCCCGACCGAGATCAGCAGAGCGACGCCGATGCTCCACCAGGTGGAGCGCAGCGAGCGGAACTTGATCCATTCCGAGTTCATCGTCCGGGGCTGGGTGACCCCGAGGTGCGGATCGGGCTGCATGGCGATCGCTGTCATCGGGCCACGCCTTCCATCGGCGTGCCGAATTCGACGGCATCGCGGGTGAGTTCCATGAACGCGTCTTCCAAAGAGGCTCGCTGCGGTATCAACTCGATCAGCGCGATCCTTGCCTCGGCGGCAACCTTGCCGATCTCGGCACTGGACAGCCCGGTCACTGTCAGGAGATCACGCTCGGTGCTGCTGACGCTCACGCCATCGGCGGCGATGAGGTCACGCAATCGCCGCGCCTCTTCTGTCCGCACCCGGACCACCGAACCTCCCGCCGCCGCGGTCAACTCCGCCACACTGGCGTCAGCGATCAGCCGACCCTGTCCGACCACGATGAGGTGCGTGGCCGTCAACGACATCTCACTCATCAGATGCGAGGAGACGAAGACGGTCCGTCCCTCGGCGGCCAAGGCCCGCAACAGAGTCCGGATCCAGAGGATGCCTTCCGGGTCCAGTCCGTTCACCGGCTCGTCGAGGATCAGGGTGTGCGGGTCGCCGAGCAGCGCCGAGGCGATGCCCAACCGCTGGCCCATGCCGAGGGAGAAGCCGCCGGCGCGCTTGCCGGCCACTGACGTGAGGCCGACGACGTCGAGCACCTCGTCCACTCGGTGTCGGCCGATGCCGTGCGTGGCGGCCAACGCGAGCAGGTGATTGCGCGCCGAACGTCCGGTGTGGATGGCACGCGCCTCGAGCAGAGCGCCAACCTCGCACAGGGGCGCCCTCAGCCGGTCGTAGGAACGGCCGTTGATGGTCGCAGTCCCGGAGGTCGGACGATCAAGACCTAGCAGCATGCGCATCGTCGTCGACTTGCCTGCCCCGTTCGGGCCAAGGAAACCAGTCACCACGCCCGGCTGCACCGTGAACGACAGGTCATCCACCGCGATTTTGTCGCCATAGCGTTTGGTCAAGCCGAAGGATTCGATCATGGCCACCACGTTAGGCAGCGATCACGGTCGACACATCCGTCTTACGGATGAACTTCTAACTACACCCTTTGGCTATGACTAGCCAGCGCCGGCGATGGGAAGACCGCAGCCAGCCAGCGCCGTCCTACGCCCACTTCGGCCGGCTGGTTAGCGGCCGGCGTGGCCGCTTTGCCGCCCCCGCTCGGCGTGGTGAGCTCCCTGCTGCCAGCCGTGGGCGGTGGGCAGGATCAGCGCGGCGGCGACAGCAGCGGCAGCCAGAGTCATGACCAGGATGAGCGCTCTCGGTCCTTTGCCTGGAGCGCCTGTCCCAGCTTCGTCATGGGTGCGCCCGGTCGTCAGCTGGATGGCCGGAACTATCCGAGCTAGCAGGTGCAGCCCGGTGAGCACGCCGAAGGCGATGAAGAGGACCTGATGCAAGGTCACCGCGCTGACCTGCTGACCCAAGACCGTCAGCCAGGTCCGTTCGCTGGTGCCCTGACCCACTGCTATCAGCGCGAGGCCCGAGCCGAGCACCCCGAGGGTCGAGAGGATCACCAGCGGCCCCAGCACCCGCAGGATCATCGGCGGCGGCCCAGCGGCGCGATAGGGGCGGTTGCCGGTGTAGTAACGGGCGATACGCCAACCGGTGCTGCCGGTCTTGAGCAGCGCGACTGGGACGAGGAGCACCCCGAGCACGACATGCCAGCTCATCCAGCCGCTCACGTCCAGCAGCGTCACCAGCTCCGCCGCGATCAACCCGAGGAACAGTAGCCCGGTCCACGCGGTCAGCTGCGCGTTTCCACCAGGACCGCCT
The DNA here is from genome assembly GCA_025963265.1 of Frankiales bacterium. Classification (GTDB taxonomy): domain Bacteria; phylum Actinomycetota; class Actinomycetes; order Mycobacteriales; family Jatrophihabitantaceae; genus Jatrophihabitans_A. The sequence goes on from JAOPUY010000129.1 coordinate 4,085, forward strand.
GTCACAGGTGTGACGGGGTCCGCTCGGTGCCTGCGTCCCGCCGCAGTCTGCACGACATCGCGGACCGCTCGCGGAAGCGGCATGAACGACCCCGTTCTGCTCGGTGAGCACTTTCAGAAACGGCCTACTTGGCGTTCCGCAGTATTCAGACCCGCCCGGCGCCCGGCAACCGCCTCACATCGCTTTCAAACCATCGCTGCACCACTAGTGAAAGGAACACGCCCTGCCGGACAGACCGTGGGCCACGTCCGCGGCTCGTCGGCGGTGGTCTGGGCCGTGTGGCTGGCGGCGTTGCCGCGTTGCGGTGAGCCCCGACGTCGCGCGGGCCGGGGGCTTGACGCCGTTGCGCATCAGGTCGAAGGTCGATGCGACGTGCCGTGGGTCGTCGAATCGATCGCGGGCGGCGTTACGCCCCTGATCTCGGGTGATCGCAGTGGATGAGTGCTCGCCGCTGGGGGCGCCAGATCAGAACGATCGAGAGGCCGGCGCATGGCAGACGAACCTGAGATGCCCAGTGCGGAGCAGGTGGCCGCGGCGGAGTCGGGCGAGGCCACTCACGCCGGCGAGCCGCATGCCCCCGGGATGGCTGGGCGGCTGAACTGGCTGCGAGCCGGCGTGCTCGGCGCGAACGACGGCATCGTTTCGGTGGCTGGCATTGTCGTCGGCGTCGCCGGGGCGACGACTTCGCGCGGACCTATCTTTACGGCTGGGCTCGCCGGTCTGGTGGCCGGCGCGGTGTCGATGTCACTCGGCGAGTATGTCTCCGTCAGCAGCCAACGCGATGCCGAAGCGGCCGAACTGAAGCAGGAAAAACGCGAGCTGGCGACGATGCCGGATGAGGAGTTCGCCGAGCTCGTCGCGCTGTATGAGGCCAAAGGCCTCTCGGCGCGGACCGCCGAACAGGTCGCCGCCGAGCTGACCGCCAATGATCCGCTGGCCGCGCACCTCGACGCTGAGCTACATATCGACCCGCACGACATGCCGAGCCCGCTCCAGGCGGCCGCTGCCTCCGCGATCTCATTCACCGTCGGCGCGGTGCTCCCGCTGATTGCCATCCTGTTGCCACCGCAGGGGTGGCGGGTACTGGTCACGATCGTCGCCGTGCTCATCGCACTGGCGATCACCGGCGCCGTCTCCGCCCGACTCAGCAAAGCCAACGCCTCCCGGGCAGTCCTGCGCCTCGTCATCGGCGGCGCGTTCGGTCTCGCGGTCACCTACGCCATCGGCTCAGCTTTCGGAACCGCGCTTGGCTGACGTGCGACCGATCGGCAAGAACACCCGCCGAGTTCTCACGCTGGGCTGCTTCACGGCGCCGTAGAGGTGGTGGGAGCCACCCTGAGGATGCAACGAGCGGTAGGTATCGCGCGCTGGCGAGCGGGTTACGGAGCTCCGACGGTCTTACTGGCGCCCGCATGGTCGACGGCACTTGTCTATTCGGACGGAGAGCGTGCGTTGGTTGAGCGTCCAGGCTTTGACGGGCGCGGGATGCGACTGGTCGCACGCGCGGTGAGTTTTGCTTGTGAGCGTGAAGTGCGACGGGCGTGGGCCGTGGAGGCAGCCGGCGTAGCGGCCGGAGGCATGAACGCGGCCGCCAGCGCAGCCGTTTGTGTCAGTCGGACTAACGCTACGAGCTGGCTCGCCGTCTACGCCATCGACGATTGTCGAGGGGACCTGCGGAACACTCACGCGGCTGCAGACACAGCCAGTTCCGGTTTCCCCTGGAGTTGGGAAACCGGAACGGCTGGGGACGCAAATTCGGTGGTACGCCGGTGGCCTCAGCCTCGAGCGACCCGGATTGCGACGTGGTGATAGTCGTTGTCGCGGAGGCCGGCGGCGGCGACGGTCTTGCTGAGCCATATACCGATCTTGTTGTCGCAGATTTTGTTGTCGGTGATGACCATGTGGACGGCGGCGGCGGAGTAGACCGCGATGCCGGTGGTGTGGAAGTCGGTCGGGCCGGGAGGGCCGTCGAAGCCGTCGCCCAAGCGGCTGTTGGTGCCGAGCCGGTTGTCGGTGACGCTGTTGCCGTTGACGTCCTCTCCGCCGGGCAGGTGCGCGTGGATGGTGAACCCGGCCAGGCCGTTGCCTGCCATGTAGTTGTCCTGCACCGCGTTGTCATAGGCGCCCGTCCCCGGTGCCGATCCGAAGATGCCGATGCCGCTGCCGCTCCCGCCGCCACCGAACTGCGGCGGTGCCTTGACGGTGCCGTTGCGGATGGCGACGTTGTCCCGGATGGTGTTGTCGAACAGGCCCGCGACCGAGGGGTTTCGTCCAGTGAGGGCGAAGGTCTTCGCGTTGAAGCTGACCGCCCCGGGGTTGTGTCCGGCGAGGACGATGCCGCACTCGGTGGCGTTGTCGGCCGCGTAGTTGCCCTCGATCAGGTTGTGCGAGGTTGGGCCGTAGTCATCGGTCAATAGGATGCCGTCGGCGTTGCCGACGGCCCGGGAGTTAGTTACCCGGGACCAGGCCACGGCGTTGAAGTGGATACCGCCGCCGCAGTCGCCGGCGTATTTGCAGTTTCCGGTCTCGGTGCCGTTGAAGCCTTTGTCGTTGTTAACCGCGTTCACTCGGTCGATGCTGACGTGGGTGAGTACCAATGATTTGAGGAGTTTGGCATCGGACATGGTGTCGACGCCCACGAGGAGGCCTTCACCGTTGGCGTTGCGCACTGTGAGGCCTTTGATCGAGACGTGGGAGGCGAGCACCTGGATGGCGTTCTCCAGGCCGGTGGCGTCGATGCCGGCGTTTTCGCCGACAAGGGTGACAGCCTTGCTGATCCGCACGTCCTCCTTGTAGGTCCCGGGGCAGACCACAACTGTGCCTCCGGCCCTGGCGGACGCGACTCCGGCGCTGATGGTGGAGTACTTCGCCTGTCCACAGGAGTGGCCTGACTTCCAGGCGGCGGCGTGGACGGACACGTACACCGACCCGTCGTGGCCTTCGGCCTGGGCTGGCGCGGCGAAGGCGCCGACCAAACCTAAAGCCGTTGTGATGGAAGCCGCCGCGGCGATGACTGCTTTACGGCGAATTTTTAACACGGTCATTGGCGTGCCCCCCTCGATGGACTATGCGCGCTCAGAAGGAAGAGGGATACGCAGGTATCAGGAAGGCGGGTAGGCTGTTCTGCCCGTGATGCCGGAAACCGCACCGGTTCCGATCGTGGCGCCGGCCGCCCAAATTGGGGGACCTCCGGCGGACCATAGTCCCGTTTTCCTACCACGGTCAAGAAGCTCGTCTATCGAATGATCGACTGCAGGCCCAGCCGACCGCCAGGCTGCCGAGGCTGAACGCACCTCGCTCATTCTGAACGCGGAGCCTCCACGAGAGACAGCAGCTATCCGCCGCCGCCGTTGCTGGCCAGCCCCGCGACGAGGTTGATGGTTGTAGCGAGGATGACCGCGCCGAACAGGTAGGACAACAGGGCGTGACGCAGAGCGGTCGCCCGGATGGCGGGTGTCTCCAGATCGGTGTCCGAGACTTGGAAGGTCATGCCGATCGTGAACGCGAGGTAGGCGAAGTCGCTGTAACGAGGCGACGTGTGCTGGTTGAAGTTCACGCCCCCGTCCTTGCCGGTGTAATACAACATCGCGTACCGCAACGTGAACGTGGTGTGCACGACCAGCCAGGACAACGCGACCGTAAGGACGCCAACGCCCGCCAAGTAATCCTGGGACGAGCCCTTCGCAGAGCCCGCCTGCAGTAAGAAGAAACCCACCGCCGCCAAACTCACCACCGCCGCGCCCAACAGCAGCGGATCGCTCACGGCCCGGCTCGGGTCCTCCCGCGTGGCATACGTCGCGGTCTGTTCGGCACCCATCGGCCACACCGTGAACCACACCCACGCCAGCAGCGTCACCGCTGCTGCGTCCCACCCCACCGCGGGCGCGTACTTGCCCGCGCCAAACAGCAGCACCACCACCGCTACCACAACACCCGTAGCGACCGAGACACCCAACCGAAACCCGGTGCTCACACCCTTCAGGGAGCTGGGGCGGACACGACGAGAATCCTGGACAGCCATCGGATCACTGTTCACCACCGCACGTCGCCCGATACTGCGGCGCGCCGAACACGCAGCGCCCGAATGC
>JAOPUY010000135.1 GCA_025963265.1 Frankiales bacterium
GGCGGGCACCTGGTGCTGCAGACTTCGCATGAGCAGGCGGCGCTGACCGCCGCCATCGTCGCGGCCGGCGGCCTGCGTCCGACGATCGTCGTCTCGGACGAGTAGGACGCCGCGGTCGTGGTCGGCCGCAAAGATTGTCGCTAGTAAGAGTCGGTAGTAAGAGTCGGTAGTAAGAATCGGTGGTAAGGGTCGGCGGTAAGGGAGGACGGGCGCAATGAGCAGACCATCGGCCGGCGAGTCGAACGTCGCCGTCGTCGAGGCCGCCTTCGCGCACTATCTAGCCGGCGATCGCGCGGCGGCCGAGCCGCTCTACGCGCCCGACTTCGCCTTCACCAGCCCCCAGGACGACCGGATCGACAAAAAGACCTTTCTGGACCGGTGTTTCCCCACCGCAAGTCGGCTGAATTCTCAGCGATTGCTGCGGGTGGTGGCGACGAGCGACGAACTCGTCCTGGCCTATTACGAATACGAGCTGACCGATCGCTCGACCTTCCGGAACATGGAGGCGATCACCGTGCGGGCCGGCCTGATCAGCGAGGTCCAGGTGTTCTTCGGCGGCGAGCAGGCCCTGACCGGGACCAGTCGGGACGCCAGCGGGCTGGAGGTCGGGCGGGCGCCGGACCGCGACGTCGCCCGGGTGCTCGCGGGCTACACCGCGTACGCCGCGGGCGACTTCGACGCCGCGGTCGCCTGGCTCCATCCCGCAGTGGAGTGGATCGAGCCGGTCGAGTTTCCGAACGGCGGCCGGCGGCGCGGCCCGGCCGCGGTCCGCGAGTACCTGCAGGGCTCGCGGCAGGGCTGGCGCGAGCTGCGCTCCCGACCGATCGCCCACCGCCGGGGCGAGCTCATCGTCGTCGTGCACGACGTGTCCGGGGTGCGGGTCGACGGCACGCCGCACCGAGCCCGAGTGGCCGACGTCTTCACGATGACCGACGGTCTGGTGACCCGGATGCAGGCCTACGCCGACCCGGCTGAAGCGCTGGGCTGAGCCAGAACTCGGGTGCTGCGGGTTGGATTCAGTCACTGGCAGTAATGCCACTGGCGGTAATAATGTCAATCCTGCACCTCCGGCAGACAACGTTCCGGGACCCTCGTCGCAACTTGGAGTTGCAATGACCCCCGCTACGCCGTCTTCAGCTGCATCCGCAAAGACGTCCTCCGAGACAAAGACATCCTCAGAGACAGCGACGTCCTCCGAGACAGCTTCGGACACGTCCGCTGCCGCGTCTGAGGCCGATTCCGTCCGCCGCACCGCTCAGCACCGCAACGCGGTCACCCGGGCGGCCGTGCTGACCGCCGTGGGCGGCGTGCTGTTCGGTTACGACACCGGAGTGGTCGGCGGCGTCCTGCCCAACATCGCCTCGGACTTCTCGCTTAACACGCCGTTCGAGAAGGGCTTGGTCGTCGCGGTGCTGCTGGCCGGCGCCGCGATCGGCGCGATCTTCGCCGGACGACTGGCCGACGCTCTGGGCCGGCGGCGCACAATCTTGATCACGGCCGTGGTCTTCGTGATCGGCCTGCTGCTGTCCTCGCTGGCGCCGACGCTCTGGGTCTTCCTGGTCAGCCGGTTCATCATCGGACTCGGCGTCGGGTCCACGTCCTTCGTGGTGCCGCTCTACATCGGCGAGGTCGCGCCGCCGGAGCGCCGAGGCGCGCTGGTCTCGCTGAACCAGCTCTCGATCACCGGCGGCATCCTGGTCAGCCAGCTGATCGCGTACTTCCTGGCCGGGCACGGCGATTGGCGGGTCAGCGTCGGGTTGGCGCTGATCCCCGCGGTGGTGCTGGGACTGGGCATCCTGATCGAGCCGGAGAGCCCGGCCTGGCTGGTGCGCCAGGACCGGGAGGACGAGGCCCGCGAGGTGCTGCGCGGCCTGCGTGACTCCGAGCACGACATCGACGAGGAGATCTCCAACGTCCGCGAGGTGGCCCGCGAGCAGAGCCAGGGCTCGATCGGCCAGCTGCTCGATCGACGGCTGCGCCCGGCGCTGATGCTCGGCGTCCTGCTGGCGATCATCCAGCAGATCACCGGCATCAACACCGTCATCTACTTCGCGCCCACCGTGCTGGAAGAAGCCGGCCTGGGCCGCTCGGCCGCGTTGCTGGCGCTGGTGATCGTCGGGGCGGTCAACGTGTTGATGACCATCGTCGCGGTGCGCTATCTCGACCGCTGGGGCCGGCGCAAGATCCTGATCGCCGGCATGGCCGGGATGATCCTCGGCCTGGTCGCGCTGTCGGCCGCCTTCGCCATCGGCGTCAGCGGCGGCGCCGGCTCGATCTTCGCGACGGTGTCGCTCGCCTTCTACGTGGGCGCGTTCGCGGTCAGCCTGGGGCCGATCGTCTGGCTGTTGATCGCCGAGATCTACCCGCTGCGGGTGCGGGGCCAGGCCGCCTCGATCGCGACGATGTTCAACTGGACGGCCAACCTGGCCGTGGCGGTGTCCTACCTGAGCATCATCGCGGCCATCGGGCGCACCGGCACGTTCCTCACCTACGCCGCCATCACGGCCCTCTCGCTGGTCTACGTCATCGCCAAGGTCCCCGAGACCAAAGGGCTCAAGCTCAGCGAGATCGAGCAGCAGCTGCAGCCGAGCTGACCGCCGCCCTGGGCGGTCACGGCAACCGACGTAAAGCGGAGGATGAAGCTCCGATTAGTGACTGGGCTCACGTTCAAAACGGAGGTGGGGGTTCCGATTCGGCGATACGCTGATTAAGCGGAGAAGTTGTCTCCGCTACAGCTTCGTGGAGGAACACCCGTGACCACCGCCGAAATCACCTCTGATCTGACTGCGGACCTACCCGCCGGCTACCAGTCGTCGGACCCGTCCGGTCCTTACACGGCCCAAGACAGGGCCGATGACCGGGCCGAGGACAGGGGGGCTAACCCGCACCACGCCCGGCGTTGGCTGATCCTGGTGGTCCTCGCCTTGGCCCAGCTGATGGTGGTGTTGGACAGCACGGTGGTCAACATCGCGCTGCCCTCGGCGCAACGGGCGTTGAGCTTCTCCGACGGGGATCGCCAATGGATCGTCACGGCCTACTCGCTGGCCTTCGGCAGCCTGCTGCTGCTCGGCGGTCGACTAGCGGATTTGTTCGGGCGCAAGCGGGTGTTCTTGATCGGCCTGGCCGGCTTCGCCACCGCCTCGGCGGCGGGCGGCGCGGCCACCGGCTTTGCCACCCTGGTCGTGGCCCGCGCGGTGCAGGGCGGCTTCGGCGCGCTGCTGGCCCCAGCGGCGTTGGCCTTGCTGGCCACCACCTTCACCGACCCGAAGGAGCGGAACAAGGCCTACGGCATCTACGGCGCGATCGCCGGCGGCGGCGCCGCGCTCGGACTGCTGCTCGGCGGAGTGCTGACTGAGTACCTCTCGTGGCGCTGGTGCTTGTACGTCAACATCGCGTTCGCGGTCCCCGCGATCCTCGGCGGCATCGCGCTGCTCGTCCACCGCAACGCCGAGGACCGTCCCAAGCTCGACCTGCCGGGCACCCTCACCGTCTCAGCCGGGCTATTCAGCCTGGTCTACGGCTTCTCGCACGCCGAGACCGCCGGCTGGTCCTCGACCGTCACCCTCGGTTTCCTGCTCGCGGCCGTCGTGCTGCTCGGCGCCTTCGTCGCCATCCAGCAGCGCGTGCCGCACCCGTTGCTGCCGCTGCGCGTCGTGCTCGACCGCAACCGCGGCGGGGCGTTCCTGGCCATGCTGCTCTCGGCCGCGGGGATGTTCGGCGTCTTCCTCTTCCTGACGTACTACTTGCAGCAGAGCCTGGGCTACAGCGCGGTCGAGACCGGACTGGCCTTCCTGCCGATGTGCTTCGTGCTCGTGCTGGTCGCCTCCGTCGTCACGACCATCCTCAGCACTCGAGTCGGCCCGCGGGTCACCATTCCGGCCGGCCTGCTGATCGGCGCCTTCTCGATGTACCTGCTGACCCGGATCGGCGCCCAGAGCGACTACCTGGGCACGCTGCTGCCGCCCCTGCTGCTGCTCGGCGTCGCGCTCGGCCTGGTCTTCGCCACCGCGATGAGCCTCGCCACCCTGGGCGTGGACTCGCAGGACGCCGGAGTGGCCGGCGCCGCGGTGAACACGATGCAACAGGTCGGCGGCTCGATCGGAACCGCGCTGCTGAACACCCTGGCCGCCACGGCCGCGGCAAACTACCTGATCGGCAAGACCGCGAATCCGGCGACTATCGCCCAGTCGGCGCTGCACAGTTACACCACCGCCTTCTGGTGGTCCGCCGCCATTTTCCTGATCGGAGCGGTATTGTGCGCGATAGTTCTGCGGCCGGGCGTCCCCGCTGTCGACGAGCAGGCCGCGCCCGCACTGATGCACTGAGCAGCTGAACAGACTGAGCACCTGAAGAGACTGAGCAGCTGAAGAGACTGAACGGGAGGGAGCAGCAGATGACCGCACGAGAGGCCGCCGTGGCCGAACGCGAGGTCACTGCTGCTCGCGCGCCCCGCAAGGACGCCGCCCGCAATCACGCCCTGCTGCTCGAGGCGGCGCGCGAGGTGTTCGCCGAGCGCGGCCTGGACGCCAGCCTGGATGACATCGCGCGCAGGGCCGGCCTCGGCATCGGCACCGCCTACCGCCATTTCCAGAACAAGCAGCAGGTGGCGGAAGCCTTGTTCAGCAAGGCGATCGCTGAGATCGTGGCGGATGCCGAGCGGGCCCTGACCCGGGAGGACCCGTGGCAAGCCTTCGTCGAGTTCTTCACCTCGGCCGCTGAACGCCAGGCCAATGACCGCGGGCTGTACGAGGCGCTGATCGACGCCTCCCTGCTCGGGGACTGCGGCCGGATCCGCGACCAGTTGGACGGGCCGCTCGCCCGGCTGTTCGATCAGGCCATCCAGGCCGGGGCGCTGCGCGCCGACGCGACGCCGACCGACGCCGGCGTGATCTTCGCGATGCTCGGCGCGGTCTATGAGATGCGCGGCGACGGCTCACCGGAGCTCTGGCGGCGCTATTTAGCCGTCTTGCTCGACGGGCTGCGCGCAACCGGCCAGCGGCCGTTGCCGGCGGCCGCGCTGACTGAGGACGAGCTGGACCTCGCGATCGCCCACCACCACAGCCGGCTGCGCGGAGACTGAGCTCAGCCGATGGCCACCGGCCGCGCCGGATCGGTGATCCACTCAGACCACGAACCGGGGTAGAGCGCCGCCTCGATGCCGATGCTGGCCAGAGCCAACGCCTGGTGGGCCGCGGTGACGCCGCTGCCGCAGTAGACGCCGACCTCGCTCGAGCCGTCGACGCCCAGGCCGGCAAAACGCGCCCGCAACGCCTCGGCGTCCTTGAACTTCCCGCCCTCGGCCAAGTTCTCAGCCGTCGGCGCGCTGACCGCGCCCGGGATGTGGCCGGCGACCGGATCGACCGGCTCGACCTCGCCGCGGTAGCGCTCGCCGGCGCGGGCGTCCAAGAGCACCCCGCGTTGGGCCAGCGCGGCCGCCTGCTCCGCGGTCAACACCGGGGCGTTGTCCGCGCTCAGCTCGACGTCACCCGGCTGGACCGGGTTCGACTCGGTGACGATCAGACGGCCCTCGGCCCGCCAGGCCGCCAGGCCGCCGTCGAGCACCTGCACCTCGCTCACGCCGCCCCAGCGCAGCAACCACCAGGCCCGGGCCGCGCTCATCCCGCCACCGTCGTCATAGACCACGACCGACTGTCCGCGGCGCACGCCCCAGGCCCGAGCCGAGGCTTCCAGATCGCCCAGCGACGGAAGCGGATGGCGTCCGGTGCCCGGTCCGATCGGCCCGGCGAGCTCGGTGTCCAGATCGACGTAGACCGCACCGGGGATGTGACCGGCTGAAAAGGCGTCGAGGCCGCTCGGGCCGCCCAGCGCCCAGCGCACGTCGAGCAGGGCCGGCGGGGTGGCCGAGCCCAGCCGCTCGGCGAGGTCGACGGCTGAGATCAAAGGCTGGGTGGGCATTGGGGGCACTCTCCTCGTCCGGGCGTTCGTCGGCCGCCATGCTAACTCACCCTATAGACATAGGTGGTGGGGATGGACGGCGGTCGCGGCGTCAGTTGATCCGCACATCACACCCGGCGGCCTCGACGGATTCGCGGCCCGCGTCGTGCCTATTCTGCAAGAGCGGGGTGGTGTCCGCGTCGAGTGCGTCGGCGCCGCGCTGTGCGATCACCCCGGGCTCGACCCGATCAGCTAGCGGAGGATCCAGATGGCCATCAGCAATCGGGCCCCACTTTCCGTCCTCGACTTGGTGCCGGTCACCGCTGGCTCCACTCCAGCGCAGGCGCTGCGCAACACGATCGACCTCGCGCAGCAGAGCGAGCAGTTCGGCTACCGCCGCTACTGGCTAGCCGAGCATCACCTCAACCCAGGCGTCGTCGGCGCCTCGCCCGGCGTCGTGATGGCGTTGGTCGCGGGCGCGACCAACGAGATCCGGATCGGCTCGGCCGGTTTCCAGATGGGTCACCGCACGGCGCTGTCGGTGGTGGAGGAAGCCGGCTTGGTGGAGGCCCTGCATCCCGGCCGCGTCGATCTCGGCCTCGGCCGCTCGGCCGGCAAGCCCGGCCCGACACCGGCGGGGGTGCGCTCGGTGTCGCCGGCCCGGTCGACCGCGGCCCGGGCGCCGCAGCAGGCGCCGAACGGTCTGGTCGTGCCGAACAAGTTCTCCTACCGCACGATGCTCGGCTCACCTCGGCTGGCTTTGCAGAATCAGCTGCTGCAACTACCTGGCGCCCGCTCGCAGCCCTACGCCGAGCAGGTGGCCGACATCCTGTCGCTGCTGCACGGCACCTATGACTACGAGGGGGTGCACGGCCAGGCCAGCCCGGGCCAAGGCGCCGACGTGCAGCTGTGGATCCTGGGCAGCAGCGCAGGTGAGAGCGCGCACGTCGCGGCGGAGAACTCCCTGAGATTCGCAGCCAATTATCACATCGCGCCCGGCGCCATTCTGGAGGCGGTGGCCGCGTATCGCGCGGCCTTTCAGCCCTCGGCTGAGCTGCCCGAGCCCTACGTCGCCGTGTCGGCCGACGTCGTGGTCGGCGAGACGAACGCCGCGGCGGCGAGGCTGGCCGCCGGCTACGCGCCCTGGGTCCGCAGCATCCGCAGCGGAGCCGGGGCCATCGAATACCCGACGCCGGCGCAAGCCAAGCGCTTCACCTGGACCGACGAGGAGCGCGAGTTGGTAGCCGACCGGCTGGCGACCCAGTTCGTCGGCTCGCCGCGCACGGTCGTGGCCCGCCTGGAACAGCTGCAGGAGGCGACCGGGGCCGATGAGCTGGTGATCACCACCATCACCCATGACCACGCCGACCGCGTCCGGTCCTATGAGTTGTTGGCCAAGGCCTGGAACAGGTGATTGGCTCAGCTGATCATCAGCCCGGGACTCGCCAGTGCGGGGCTCGCCAGCACGGGACTCATCAGCACGGGACTCATCAGCACGGAACGAGAACGGTCCCGGCTGTCATAGGGCGCCAGCCGGGACCTCTGCGAGCGGGCTCGGGGGGAGCGGCCCTCTCACAATTCAACGGTAACCGTCGGCCGGAGCCGCCGCCACCAACGCCCAACGGGACGCCGCCCGGTTAGGCGGGGGTAAGGAGTCCGTTCGTCAACGCGAGCGGAGTCAGATGCCGATAGCCCACCGCGCCGAAGGCCACCACCAGCTCGTGCTCGTCGGCGGACAGCAGCGTTCCGGTGCCCCATAGCCGATGCCGGACGGTCATCCCGACGGTGATGCGCTCGGACGATGGGTCGCGGGCCGACGGTTCGCGGGCCGACGGTTCGCGGGCCGGGCCGTCCGGTCCGAGTTGAGCCTTGACCGGCTCGGCGGCCGGCCTGGGCGCGGCCGCTGGCCGTCGTCCGAGGACGGCGTCGTTGTCGCAGTTGCCGCACGGCGGGGTGAGCGCCTCGCCGAAGTAGGCCAGCAGCTCCGCTCGGCGGCAGCGGACCGTCTCGGCGTAGTGACGCACCGAGTCGATGCGGCTGCCGAGGATCGCCAGCCGCCGCCGACCGGCGTCCTCGATTCGCTCCACCGCGTTGGGCCCGGTCGTGCTCCGCAGCCCCGACCGCGCAGTCACGCCCCGCTCGTCCAGGGTGATCAGGCCGAGCTCTCGCAGTTCCTCGGTCAGCCGTTGCGCGGTGTGACCGGCGACCCGGCTGGCCGCCGTCAGCTCGGCCAGGCTTTGCCGCCCCGGGTGGGCGAGAAGGGCCTGGACGACCGCGGCCACGTCGGCGTCGCGGATCGCCGTGCGGGCGGCGAAGAGCTTCGGAATCCGCAAGCCCCGCGGGTCATAGACCAGGACGGCGTTGGCGGGTTGCCCGTCCCGTCCGGCCCGACCGATCTCCTGGTAGTACTCATCCAAGCTGCCCGGCACGCCGGCGTGGATGACGGTCCGGACGTCCGGTTTGTCGATCCCCATGCCGAAGGCGCTGGTGGCGACCACGACGTCCAGCCTGGAGTTGAAGAAGTCGTCCTGCACTCTCGCGCGGACCGCGGCCGAAAGCCCGGCGTGATAGGCCGCGGCCCGCAGCGCCACCCGCCCCAACCGCTCGGCCAGCTCCTCGCAGCGGGCGTGGCTGACCGCGTAGACCAGGGTCGGCGTGGGGAACTCGAGGGCCAATTCCACCGCCCGGTCGACGATCGCGCGGTCCTCGGCCATTCCGACGTGGGCCCGCCGCACGGCCAGCGTGATGTTCGGCCGGTCGAAATCAGCTACCACCAACGCCGGTTGCCGCATCCGCAGCTCGCGGGTGATCTCGGCCTGCACCGGTGGCGCGGCGGTCGCGGTGAGGGCCA
>JAOPUY010000148.1 GCA_025963265.1 Frankiales bacterium
AGCTACGGGCTCGTGGGATTGATGATCATCATCTTCGCCGAGTGCGGGCTGCTCATCGGCTTCTTCCTGCCCGGCGACACGCTGCTCTTCAGCGCGGGTCTCCTGATCGCCGTGCACAAGGACGGCATCCACCCGCCGAGCTTGGCCTCGATGCTGGTCGCGCTGCCGGTGGCCGCCGTGCTCGGCAACGTGGTCGGCTACTGGATCGGCCGCAAGGTGGGTCCAGCGGTGTTCGACCGGCCGCAGTCCCGGCTGTTCAAACCCGAGTACGTCGTGCGCTCGCAGGCGTTCTTCGACCGATACGGCCCGGGCACGGTACTGCTGGCGCGATTCGTCCCGATCGTGCGCACGGTGGCCACGGTGATGGCTGGCGTCAGCAAGATGCGCCTGTCGGTGTACGTGCTGTTCTCGATCATCGGCGGCATCCTCTGGACCGACGGCGTGCTGCTGCTCGGCTACTGGCTCGGCCACTTCACCTTCGTCCAGGAGAAGATCGCCAACAAGATCGACTACATCCTGGTCGCGGTGGTGCTGATCTCGGTCTTGCCGACGGCGATCCACCTGTTCCGCAGCCGCGGCAAGAACCCCTCAAACGACCCGGGCAGCGCCGGCGGCCGGCACGCGGGCTAACTGCGGCCTTGGGCCGCCCGGTAGCGCCGGATCAACGTGTTCGTGGAGCTGTCGTGGGCCAAGGCGGGCGGCTGCTCGGACTGCAGCTCCGGAATGACGCGCTGAGCCAGCACCTTGCCGAGCTCGACGCCCCATTGGTCGAACGAGTCGACCGACCAGATGACGCCCTGGGTGAAGACGCTGTGCTCGTAGAGTCCGACCAACTGCCCCAGCGTGTAGGGCGTCAGCTGGCCGACCAGGAACGTCGAAGTCGGATGGTTGCCCTCGAAGACCTTGAACGGGACGAGCGAGTCCTCGACGCCCTCGGCCCGCACCTGGTCGGCCGTCTTGCCGAAAGCCAGCGCCTCGGTCTGGGCGAAGACGTTGGCGGTCAACAAGTCGTGGTGCTGGCCGACCGGGTTGAGGGTGTGCAAGAAGCCGATGAAGTCGGCCGGGATGGTCAGCGTCCCCTGATGAATCAGCTGGTAGAAGGAGTGCTGGCCGTTGGTGCCCGGCTCACCCCAGTAGACCGGCCCGGTGCCGTAGTCGACGCGCTTGCCGTCTAGAGACACTGACTTGCCGTTGGACTCCATGGGGAGCTGCTGCAGGGAGGCCGGAAACCGATTCAAGTACTGGTCATAGGGCAGCACGGCCTGGGTCTGGCTCCCGAAGAAATCGGTGTACCAAACGGTCAGCAGCCCCATCAGCGCCGGGATGTTCTGCCGCAGCGCCGCCGTCCGGAAGTGCTCGTCGACCGAGTGGAACCCGGCCAGCAGCTGCCCGAATCCGTCCGGGCCGATGGCCAGCATGGTCGACAGTCCGATGGCCGAGTCCATCGAGTAACGGCCACCGACCCAGTCCCAGAAGCCGAACATGTTCTCGGTGTCGATGCCGAACTCCGACACCTTCTCGGCGTTGGTCGACACGGCCACGAAGTGCTTGGCTACCGGCGAGACGTCGCCCTCGGGCGTGCCCAGTCCGGCCAGCAGCCAGTCCCTGGCGGTGCGGGCGTTGGTCATCGTCTCCAGCGTCGTGAACGTCTTGGAGGAGATCACGAACAGCGTCTGGGCCGGATCGAGGTCGCGGGTCTTCTCGACGAAGTCGGTGCCATCGACGTTGGACACGAAGCGGAAGGTCAGGTCGCGCTGGCTGTAATGCTTGAGCGCCTCGTAGGCCATCACCGGTCCTAGGTCCGAGCCGCCGATGCCGATGTTGACGACGTTGCTGATCCGTTGCCCCGTGTGGCCGGTCCACTCGCCGGAGCGGAGCCGATCGGCGAAGCCGCCCATCCGGTTCAGGACCTCATGCACCTCGGGCACGACGTCGTGGCCGTCGAAGTCGATGACCTCCGACGTCGGCGCCCGCAGCGCCACGTGCAGCACGGCCCGGTCCTCGGTGACGTTGATGTGCTCGCCGCCGAACATCGCCGAGATCCGAGCCGAGAGCCCGGACTCCTCAGCGAGCGCGACCAGCAAGTCGAGCGTCTCGTCGGTGACCCGCTGCTTGGAGTAGTCGAAGTAGATGTCCTCGAACTCGAGGGCCAGGCGTTGGCCGCGGGCCGGGTCCTGATCGAAGAGCTCCCGCAAGCTCAGGCCGGAGACGTTGTCGAAGTGCTCAGCGAGGCGGCGGTAGGCGGGGCGGTCACGCAGCGGCGTGAAACCGGCGGCGGGGCTGTTCATGGGTGCTCCCAGGGCGCGAGAAAGCGAAGAGGCTTCGGAGAAAAACCTACTCGCTCCCGTCCGCGAGCCGTCGGGCCTGCGCCGCGTCCTGGGCGCGCGCTGAATCCACGTCCTGCGCGAGCGCTGAATCCCCGCGCTGGACGCCCGAGGAGTCGCCGTCCTCGGCCCGAATCGGATCCATTCGCGAGGCCAAGGTCTTCCAACGCCGGATCCAGCCCTCGATCTCACTGGCCGGCATCGGCTTGGCTAGGTAGTAACCCTGCAGCACATCGACACCCATGGCGACCAGGTCGGCCATCGTGGCCGCGTCCTCCACGCCCTCAGCGACCATCCGCAGCCCCAGCGCCTGCGCCATCTGGAAAGTCGAGGCGATGATCATCCGGGTGCGCGCGTCCGAGCGCATCGAGGAAATGAACGAGCGATCCATCTTGAGCTCTTGCACCGGCAGGTCCCGCAGATAGGACAGCGAGGAGAACCCAGTGCCGTAGTCGTCGATCGCGATCTGAATGTCGTGGGCGCGGATCTCGCGCAGGATGGCCTTGGCCCGCTCCGGCTCGGCCAGGAAGGAGTCCTCGGTGACCTCGATGACGAGGCTGTTGGGCGGCAGTTGCGCCCGTTGGACGGCCTCGAACAACCGCGGCAGGAAGACTCCGCTGAGCAGCTCCGGCGGCGCGCAGTTGATGGCGACCCGCACATTCAGGCCGCGCTCGCGCCAGGCCAGCGACTGCGCGATGGCCAGCTCCCCGATCTTTTCCGACAGCTGCAGCATCAGCCCGGTGCGCCGGGCCGCGGGCAGGAAGAGGTACGGCGCGAGCAGGCCCTGCTGCGGGTGCCGCCACCGCACTAGGGCTTCCACGCCGCACAGCGTCTGGGTGGCGGCGTCGACTTGGGGCTGGTACCAGAGTTCGATCTGGCCCTCGGCGATCCCCCGTCGGAGCTCTTCGGACAGCCGCAGCTTGTTGCGGGAGAAGTCGTCGCGCTGCGAGTCGTAGAGCAGCGCGCCGGCCCGGGCCTGCTTGGCCTGGTACATCGCCACGTCGGCCCGCCGCAGCAGGTCGGTGCTCACCGAGTCGGTCTCGGCCCGCAGCGTGATGCCGACCGAGGCGCTGGTCGAGAGCTGGATGCCGTCGATGACCAGCGGCTCGTGGATGACGTCGCCGATCAGAGCGGCCATCTCGAGCAAGGTCTCCGGCTCCTCGCACGCCACCACGACCGCGAACTCATCGCCGCCGAGGCGAGCCACCAGCGATCCTGGCGGCAGCGCGTCGCGGACGCGCAGCGCGGTGATCTTGAGGACGGTGTCGCCGGCTGAGTGGCCGAGGGTGTCGTTGACGTCCTTGAAGCCGTCGAGATCCAGCATCATCAGGGCCAGCGGGACGCTTGACTTCAAGTCCTCATCGAGTCGAAGCAGGACCGCGCGTCGGTTGGGCAGCAGAGTCAGGTCATCGGTGCGGGAGAGCACCAGGGCCTCGGCGGCGCCGTTCGCCTCCCGAAGCGCGAGTCCGAGACGCCCGCCCGCGGCGAGCAAGGTCAGCACCGCCGGCACGGCCAGGAAGGTCTCCGGCCCGTCGGTCGGACGGAAGGCCAGCACCAAGATGGCGGCCGCGGAGGCCAGGATCAGCAGCTGGGGTCCCTGGCGGCGCATCACCTCGTGGCCGAGCCGGCGGGAGGAGCCGCAGATGCCGGCGACGAGCAAGGCGATGCCGACGGCCTCACCGAAGACCGGCGACAGCAGCGGCCGGTAGCCGACGTCGTCCAGCCGGAGGAGCAGCTTGCCGTCCGCGATCGTCAGGACGAGCAGGCCGAGGAAGATCAGAATGCCCCGGAGATCGCGGGTCCGGCGCCGCACCGCGAGCTGACCGATCACGACGAGGGCCAGCAGGCAGTCGAAGGCGGGCACGGCCACGAGCGGCAACGCCTCCAGGCCCGGTCCTCGGTGCGTTAACACGAAGGGGGTCATCAGCGCGGCCGCCAGGCTGGCGATGCCGCCGCAGATGGCGCCGGCTTGCAGCCTCGTCCCGCGCGCGACTTTGGTCCGCGGCAACGCCTCGGCCCGCAGGAAGAACACCAGCCCGACCGAGGACGCGACGATGAGCAGGGCGCCGGCGGGAAGGACTCGGGCCAGGTGCGAGTGACCGCCGGCCCGCAGCAGTTCCGACCCGACGACCCGAGCCACCAGACATCCCAGCAACAACAGAAGCAGGGCGCGCTGGCGAGGCGAGGCGGACGCGGCCGGGCCGACGAACCGGGCGAGGACTTGGACGAGTAGCGCGGCATACAACAACGCGACGCCGGCCGTGAGGGCGCTGGGCAGGGCCTCGCCCCGCTGGGCGCTCGGCATCACGAGGCTGACGGGCAACGCCGCGAAGACCAGTATCCAGCTGAGGACGCCAGCCGGCGACGCACTGCGTTGGAGCAGGCGGTTCAAAGCCGTGTGGCTGGGCACACATCCTCCCGTCCTTATGCGAGGTATGCCGGTAACCTTAGGGAGATACCGGACATTACAGATTTCATGAAGCTCTAGCCGAGGCCGAGAGCCGTCCTAGTTACCTTCGGCGCCCGGTGGCGGCACATGAGTGGGCCCGGGTTTACCGAACGGGCGCTCAAGTCCGTGGTCGGCTCGTCGAAATAGAGGGAGAAGGCTTTTCACCCGTCACACCAGGACGGGACATCGCGAGAGCAGGCGGCAGAGCGGAGGGTCCATGCTCCATCGAGTTTCCGGCGTGTCCCGTTCGCAGCGTGTCGCCGACGCCGTTGCCGTGCTCGCTTGGGCGTTCGCGCTGATCTCGAGCCTGGGCTGCCTGGCCTTGGCCCGGTCGGCCGAGGCCACGATCAAAGTCGAGCAGCGCGTCATCCCCGTGTTCTTCCTGTTGGTGCTGGCCCGGCTAGCCGCGGCCCTGGTCGCTAACCGCGCTCGGCGGCGCCCGGTGTCGGTCCTCACCATCGCGATCGTGTCGTGGGCGATCGGCTCGACCATTCTCAACGCCAGCGGCGCCGCGGTCGTCACCCACTTCCCCTCGCCGGGCGACGGATTCTTCCTCGCCGCCTACGTCGGGCTCGCCGGCTTTCTCAGCATGGACGGTCGCAACCGGTACGCCGACGTCCGCGGCTCCTGGCTCGAGGCCATCGTGCTCTGCGGCGGCACCGCGAGCCTGACCGGCGCGTTGATGCTGCAGTGGCTGCCGAAGAACGACCACGACGCCGGCTTGGCCCAGCTGACCGCGTTGCTGTACCCGGTCCTCGACGTCGTGCTGCTGCTCGTGGTCATCACCCAGATCACGCTCGGGCGACGGACGGACAAGGTCGGCGCCCTGCAGCTGATCTTCGGCTTCCTGTCCCTGACCATCGCCGACTCCGCCTTCATGTCCAACGTCAGCGGCTCTGGGGTGTATCACGCCTCCGCCGCCTTCGGGTTGGCCTGGGGCGTTGGCTTCCTGCTGCTCGGTGACGCCGCCTGCCGCACCCCCAAGGAAGCGCCGCGCACGGTCGAGACCCGCACCGGCCCGACACCCATGCTGCTGGCCTCGGCCGCGGCCATTCTGATCTTGGTCCTCAAGCCCTCTCAGGACATCAGCGGCGCCCTGATCGGCGCGGCGGTAGTCACGCTGGCCGCGGCGGCGGCGCGGCTCTTCCTCGCCCTGCGCGAGGCCAACGGCGCCGCCGAAGCGCTGGCCCTGGCCCGCACCGACGACCTCACCCTGCTGCCCAACCGACGCGCGGTGCTGCGCCGAGTCGACAGCGGGATCACCTCCGGTGGGCCGCTAGCCCTGATGCTGCTCGATCTCGACGGCTTCAAGGAGATCAACGACACGCTCGGGCACCGGGCCGGCGACGCGGTGCTGCAAATCGCGGCCAATCGGATGCGCGACTGCCTGCCGATGAACTCACTCGTCGCCCGGCTGGGCGGCGACGAGTTCGCGGTGGTGGCTCCGGCCGACGGCGAGATCGAGTTGCTGGAAATGGCTCGGGGCGTGCTCGAGGTGATCTCGCAGCCGCTGACTGTGGACGACATCGCCTTGTCGGTCAGCGCCTCCATCGGGATCACCGTCCGCGAGCCGCAGGACCAATCCAGCGCCGACCTGCTTCGCCGCGCGGACGTCGCGATGTACCAGGCCAAGCAGAGCAAGGCCGGCGCGTTGCTCTATGACGTCCAGCGCGATCACTTCTCCCGACGCAAGCTGCAGCTGGCCGAGGACCTGCGCCGCGGCATCGCCGAGGGCCAGCTCGTCCTCTGGTATCAGCCGCAAATCGACGCGGCGACCCAGGAGTTGGACGGAGTGGAGGCGCTCATCCGCTGGCAGCATCCCGAGCACGGCCTGATGTCGCCGATCGAGTTCCTGCCGGCCGCGCGGCGCGCCGGGCTGATGCTGCAGGTCTCCGAGGCGGTTGTGGCCATGGCCATCGCCGACATGAAGAAGTGGATGAAGGCCGGGCTGGACATCCGCGTCGCGATCAACTGCGCGCCGCCGGAACTGCTCAACGGCATGTTCCTGCCCCGCCTCTTCGAGGCCTGCGCCCAGGCCAAGATCCTGCCGGACCGCCTGGTCATCGAGGTGACCGAGGAGTCGTTCCTGAGCGAGCCGGACCGGGCCCGCTCGATCCTCAGCGAGATCCGCGAGCACAACATCCAGATCGCGATCGACGACTACGGCACCGGCTTCTCATCGCTGTCCTACCTGCGCGACGTGCCGCTCAACGAGCTCAA
>JAOPUY010000158.1 GCA_025963265.1 Frankiales bacterium
GAGCTCGTGAACATCTTCGGCAGCGGCTGCAGCATCGGCCACCCGATCTCGGCCTCCGGCGCTCGGATGATCAACACGCTGGTCTACGAACTGCAGCGTCGCGGCGGCGGTCTCGGCGTCGCGTCGATGTGCGCGGCCGCCGGTCAAGGCGGCGCCGTCCTGATCGAGGTCTGAGCCGTCCTCAGCGCTCAGCTGGCGGCGGGCAACCGCTGCCAGCTGGCGGCGAGCTGGGCCGTCCGGTTGATCGGCTCGCTCCGCCTAGGCGGCGCCGTTGAGCTACCCGGTGCCGTCGAGGGCGTTGGCCAGGTCTGACCGGCCACCGTTGCGATCGAGTCGTTGCTCGACCCGGCTGATCAAGCTCGCACTGGGCCAGACGTGATAGGCCATCAGCAGCGCGGCGATCGCGGCGGCGAGGACGTAGGGCAGGATCGTGTTCGAGTTGCCGGAGAACAGCAGCGCGATCGCGATGATCGCCACCGACTCGCTCAAGGCGAACCGCAAGTACATGCTCTGCTGGTACACCCGCAGCCCCGCGGCCCGAGCCGCGGCCGGATCCAGGTCGGGGGACAGCGCTGGGAAGCGGTATCCGAAGGTCTGGATCAGGCTGGCTGCGATCAGGCCGAGCGCCGCGATCGCGACGTACAGCCAGCCACTCGGAGCGTGATTGGGCACCGCGTTGCCGCTGCGGTCGGTTCCGTTGGCGCCGACCGTGAACCACAGCGCGATCCCGATGACCACCAAGGCCCCCATCAGGGCAAGGGCGAGAATTCGGTACGTTCGAAGCGGAGTGACCGGCGCGGCAGGCATGCCGCAGAGCATATGGTCACGATCGGGCCGCCCGATCGGCCGAGGTATTTTTTTTCCCTCAGCTCTAAAGGCGTGCGATGGTCGGACGATTAGTATCGCGAGCCGCCCGAGGTTCTCCGCCTCCCCCCGTGGGTGAAGAAAGCCGGGCGGCTCGTCTATTCACACCGCGGTTAACTCGCACCGCCACTCACACCATCGTCGTCGGCCGCCTAACATCAGTGGTCGAAGGGATTGGTGTCGCGGTGAACCTGGTGCTCGGTGGATCGGTGCTCTTATGACGGGGATGCAGATCGGGGTTGGGCTGGACGCTCGGCTCGGGCTCACCTTCGCCGAGTTGCGCGAGGCGGCCCGTCAAGCGGCTCTCCTCGGGTTTGAGAGTGCCTGGACGCCAGCCGGGGGAGTGCCCGACGCCTTCCACGTCTGCGCGGCCTGGTCGCAGGACTCGCCGCTGCTGCAGACCGGGATCTCGGTGGTCCCGGTGGCGCGAAACTGGACGGTGACCGCGGTGGCCATCCAAGCCGCCACCGTCGGTCAAATCGCGGGCGGCCGCTTCACGCTGGGCATCGGATCCGGCGGTTCCGGCCCGGCGTTCTGGTCCTCGGCCGGGCTGCCTAACCGCCCGATCGCGGTCATGCGCGACTACCTCACGATCCTGCGTGGACTGCTGAATGGCGAGCGCGTGACGTATGAGGGCGCGGCGGTGCAGGTGCGCGGGGCGACGCTCGTCTCTCCGGGCATGGCCGAGCCGCTCGCCTCCGTGCCCATCCAGCTCGGTGCGCTCGGCCCGCAAATGGTCCGGCTGGCCGGCGAGCTCGGCGACGGAGCCCTGCTGAACTGGGCCACCCCGGAGCGCATTGCCCAGTGCCGCCAGTTGCTGAACGAGGGGGCGGCGCGAGCCGACCGCGACCCGAGCCAGGTGCGGCTCACGATGTACGTGCGCATCTGCGTCGACGACGACGTCGAGGCCGCGCGCCAAGCCCTCGGCGCCCAGGTGCTCGGCTATGCGATCGGAACGTCGGCAACGCATCCGCCACCGCGCGACAGCGGCTACCGGGCCGCGTTCACCGCCATGGGCTTCGACGACGTGCTCACCGAGCTGGAACAACGACGGGCTGCCGGCGAGTCGTTCGACGCGCTGGTGAGAGCGGCGCCCGACGAGCTGTTCAGCTCGGTCGGCTACTTCGGCCCCGCCGACGGCGCGCCCGCTGCCTACGCGCGCCTGTCGGAAGGATTGGACGAGACGATCGTCCGGGTCATCACCGCCCGCCCCGGCATCGAACCGGTGATCTCGGCGATGGCGGCCCTGACCCCGGCGAGAATCCGCAGCCAACTCTGACATCGTGCGGTCGAATGCGGTTCGCGCTGAGCGAACGCCGGTGCCCGACGAACTCTCCGTGACCTAGGTTCGACCCATGGACAACGTCATCCCGCTTCGGTTGCCTAGCGCTCCGAAGGACCAGCCTGAGCCGTTATGGCGGGAGGCGGTCGGCGAGCAGTTGCGCGCCGAGCGGACTGACCGCAAGGCGCGAATCGCTGACGTCGCGACGCGCGCCGGGGTTGCGCCGCAGTACTTGTCCGAGCTCGAGCGCGGCCTCAAGGACCCGTCCTCGGAGGTGCTGTCGGCCGTGTCCGGCGCGCTCGGCCTGTCGGTCCTCGAACTCACGCGTCGAGCCAGCCACCGCCTGAGGCCGGCGCCGGCGCGGGCGCCGCGCGGCCCAGTCTGCCTAGCCGCCTAAGAACCCCGGCCGGTCGCGACTGGTCAGCACCTCGTCGACGACGCCGTAGTCCACCGCGCCCTGAGCGGTGAGGATCAGGTCGCGCTCGGTGTCCTCGCGGACTTGCTCGGCCGACCTGCCGGTGGGCTCGGCCAGGATCACCTCGAGCGTCGTCCTGACCCGCTCGACCTCGTCGGCCTCCAGCACGAGGTCGGGGATCGCGCCGCGCCCCTCCGCCGCCGGGGCGTGGATGACCACCCGGCCGTGGCGCAGGATCTGCCGCTTGCCCGGCGCCCCGCCGGCCAGCAGCACCGCCGCCGTGGCGGCGGCTTGTCCGACGCAGGTCGTCTCAACGGCGGACCGGATGTACTGCATGGCGTCATAGATCGCCAGCGTCGCCGGGATCGAGCCACCGGGGGAGTTGATGTACAAGTTGATCGGCTGGTCCGGGTTCTCCGACTCCAGATGGATCAGCTGCGCGATCACGGCGTTGGCCACGCCGTCGTCGATGCCGGTGCCGAGGTAGATCACCCGCTCGGCCAGCAGCCGGCTGTAGATGTCGACGGTGCGCTCGCCCTGATTGGTGCGGGTCGTGACGTAGGGGATCGAATAACTCGTCATCGCGGCATCCCCAGTCCGATCGGTCGGTGCGGCGTGGGCAGGATGTCGTCGCCGACCTCCACGAGGTGGTCGACGAACCCGTAGGCGAGCGCCTCGGTGGCGCTGAACCAGCGGTCGCGGCGAGAGTCGCGTTCGATCACGGCGACGTCCTGCCCGGTGTCCTCCGCGATGAGGGCCAGCACGGTGTCGCGAGTCCGGCGCAGGTCGTCGGCCTGGATCGCGATGTCCATCGCGGTGCCGCCGATGCCGCCGGAACCCTGGTGCATCAGCACCTTCGAGTGCGGCGTGGTGTAGCGCTTGCCCCTCGTGCCCGAGCTGAGCAGGAATTGCCCGGCGCTGTACGCCATCCCGAGATTGACCGTGACGACATCGTTCGGGATCGCCCGCATGCAGTCGCGGATCGCCAGCATCCCCGGCACCGAGCCGCCCGGGGAATTGATCAGCAGCCGGATGTCGGCGATCGGATCCTCGGCCGCCAGCAGGATCAGCCCGGTGCACAACCGGTTGCTGTTCCAGTGTTCCAGCGGCTCGCCGAGCAGCAGGGTGCGCCGCTCGAACAACCGCTGATAGATCTCCTCATCGAGCCGGTGGCCCGGCACCAGTGCGTCATCGCTCATGGCCCCATCGTGCCTGCCGGACGCGGACTTCAGGCCGCGCGCTGCTACCAGCAGCGCTGCCCTCAGCAGCGCGACAAGGCCGCTCGAGGGCCCGCGCAGTCAAGCCCCTTGCGGCTGGCGTTGCGGCTGGACTCGCGGCGCCCTAGCGGACGAGCGTTGAGTCGACCGAAGCGCGTTCGTCAGTCTCGCGATCTTCGTGCGGTTCGACCGACAGGCGAGGCGTGATGCGCTCCAGCCAGCGGGGGTAGTACCAGTTGGCCTTGCCGAAGATGTGCATCAGCGACGGCACCAGCATCGTCCGCAGGATGAACGCGTCGAGGAACACCGCCGTGGCCAGGCCGGTGCCGAAGATCTTGATCGGGCGCCCCGGCGTGAGCAGGAAGCCCAAGAAGACGGCGATCATGATCAGGGCGGCGGCGGTGATGATGCCTCCGGTCTCGGCCTGGCCGACCGTCACGGCGCGCCGGTTGGACTCGGTGTGCACCCACTCCTCGTGCATGCGGCTGACCAGGAAGACCTGGTAGTCCATCGAGAGGCCGAACAGGATCGCGAAGAGCATCACCGGTATCCAGGCGTCGATCGGCCCACCGGGTCCGGCGCCCATGGCGTCTGAGCCCCACCCCCATTGGAAGATCGCGACCGCCAAGCCAAATGAGCCCGCGGCGGCCAGCAGGTTCATCACCGCGGCCGTGAGCGGGATGAGCAGGCTGCGGAACGCGATCATCAGCAGGATGAATGAGAGGCCGACGACGACCCCGATGAAGAGCGGCATCTTGCGGCCCAGGACCTTGGCGAAGTCGACGTTGATCGCGGTGTCGCCATAGGTGTAGATGCGGTTCGGAGTCCACTGATAAAGCGGCGGCAGGACGTCCGAGCGCAAGTGCCGCACGAGCTGATAAGTCTTCTCTGACTGCGGCGAGGTCGTCGTCTTGAACGACACGAACGCGATGCCCTTGGCCAAAGGCACGGCGGCCAGGCTGGTCGGGTCAACGCCGGGAGTCGCGGCGAGGGTGGCTGACACCTTCTGCAGGTAGGCGCTGTCGTTAGCGCCCGGGCCGCTGACCACGGCTTCGAGGGTCGAGTTGTAGCCGACTCCGAACTCGGAGCTGATGAGGTCGTACCCGATCCGGGTCGTCGAGCCCTTGGGGTCGCTGCTTTGGTCGCTGTTGCCCAGCTGCAGGGAGAAGAACGGAATGGCCAACACGACCATCACGATTGCGGCGCCGATCGCCACGACGACGCGGCGGTTGGCGATGAACTGCGACCAGCGGGCCCAGAAGCCGACCGGCTCGTCGTCGATGAATTGTCCGGCTCGGACTGCCGCTCGCTGTCGCCGCGGTAGCACCTTCATGCCGAAGAGGCTCAGCAGGGCCGGCAGCAATGTGAGTGACGCGGCCATGGTGAAGGCCACCGCGAGCGCGGTGGCCACGGCCATGCCGTTGAAGAAGCTGACGCCGAGGGCGAGCAGGCCGAGGATGGCGATGCAGACGGTCGTGCCGGCGAAGAGCACCGCCCGACCCGAGGTGTTGACGGCGGTCACGATCGACTCGGCCATGGGCATGCCGCGCCGCAGGTTTCGTCGGTGGCGGGTGACGATGAACAAGGCGTAGTCCACCCCGACGCCGATGACCATCAGTTCGGCCAGGTAGGGCGTGATGTTGGAGACGTTGATGGCGTGGCTGAGGATGTAGATCACGCCCAGGCCCCCGATGAGCGCGACCGCGGCGCTGGCTATCGGCAGCAGGGTCGCGGCGACCGTGCGGAACACCAGGGCCAGGATGATCAGGGCGGCCGCAAAGCCGATGAAGACTGAGGCGCCCGAGCCGGTGCTCTGCCCGATGCTGGCGAACGCGTTGCCGGTGAACTCGACCTGAAGCGAATCGCTGCGGAGCTTCTTCAGCGTGTCGTAGGTGTCGGTGAATTGTTTCGGCGCGTAGTGGTTGTTCTGGTAAGCGATCGTGATGAGCGCCGTCGAGGAGTCGCGATCGCTGTTGAGCAGCTTCGGGTTGCCGGGGCCTATCGCCGCGTTCTTTGAGCAGTCGATCGACTGCCAGGGCGTTGCGATCAGCGCAACGTAGTCATTCGCGCTGCAGAGCCCGACCAGTGTCGACTGCAGCCCGCTGGGCGCGCCGGTGAAGGCGGAGTTGTTCTTGTTCTTCAAGACCACCGTGCCCGACACGCCGTTTTGGTTGTCCAGCCCGGCGTCCTTGAGCAGAGTCGCGACACTGGCGGTCTCGGTGTGCGGGAGGCTGAACGTGTCCTTGTAGGCCGACCCTCCGATCGCGCCCGCGATGCCCTGCGCGGCCACGATCAGGATTAGCCACCCAGCGATCACGAACCACCGGCGACGGACTGCGAATTCGGCGACGGTCTTCAACAGAACTCCTCGGATAGTGACTTGAGGGGACTTGGCGCTGCGTTGAGCGCAAAGTCGCCCGTGGCGGTGTCAGTAACCACTTACAGGCTGCCTCGATTTTCTCCGTGCGTCGAACGAATTTGGGCGACACGCCGTCGCAATCTGGGTTTAGCCGGGATCGGCGGGTGACCGATCTACCGGTAACCGACCCTTAGCGGTAATTATCCCCGGGGTGGGCGAACGCCACAGCGGCCCTCGCCCGCTCACTCTGGCGGGGTGAGGCCGGGGCGGCGAGCGATCTCTAGCGTGGGCTCGTGATCTCCCCGACCGTGAGCGCCGACGTCGACGGGCCGGTCGTCGTCGGCGCGGTCGCGTTTCGGATGCCCGCGGCGGTCGATATCGGCGTCGACGTGTTCGTGAGCGCGACCCGGCAGGCGAAGGCGGTCGGTCGAGTCGGATTCGCCGTAGCCGCGCCGTTGGCCGGTCTCGCGTTGCGCCCGGCCCGGCTGCTGCAGCGCCGCTGGTCACTGGCGTCGGGGCCGGTGCGCGCCGAGCAGGGCCGGCAGCTGCGGTTGGCCGGTGAGCAGCAGGCGGTCGAGTTCGTCAGCCGCTGGTTGCCGGTGATCATCGACCGGGCCCTCGACCGCGTCGACGTCACCCAACTCGTGCTCGACCACGTGCAGCTTGAGCGCATCATCGCCCGGCTCGACGTGGTCGGCATCGCCCGCGAGGTGATCGACGAGCTCGACCTGCCGGAGATCATCCGCGAGTCCAGCAGCTCCATGGCGTCGGAGACTGTGGTCGGCGTCCGGTTGCGCGGCGTCGAGGCCGACGAGCGGGTCGGCCGGATCTTGGACCGAGTGCTGCTGCGACGAAACAGCCGCGTCGCCGCCGATGGAGTCGGGCCGGATGGCCTCGCCTGATCACCTGCTGTCCGTGCCCGTCCAAGCCCGGTCCTTCCAGGGCCGAGCGGCTGGCATCGTGACCCGGGTCGCCGCGGCCAGCATCGATTTCATCGTGGTCATCGCCATTCTCGGCGCGATCTACACCGGCATCGCGGCCGTGACCTTCATCGTGCACCCTTCGAGCTTTCACTGGCCGCAGAACCTCGGCTGGAGCGTGCCGGTCGTCGGGTTCGGCATCGGCGTGCCCTACCTCGCGCTGAGCTGGTGCACCAGCGGGCGCAGCTATGGGGCGACCGTGCTGGGCTTGCGAGTGCTAGGCCGCGGAGGTTGCCGACTCGGGTTCGGCCGAGCGCTGGCGCGAGCGGCGCTGTGCGTCGTGTTCCCGCTCGGCCTGTTCTGGGTCCCGTTCAGTCGCGACAACCGCTCCCTGCAAGATCTGCTGCTGCGCACGACCGCCGTCTATGACTGGTCCGCCGTCCGGGCGCCGGCCGATCGCGTGGTCGTCGGCGACCAACTGCGCTGAGTCACCGGCTTGGTGCCTGCGCAGGCAGGCCGACGGCGCCCGGTCCGGTGCATGGTCGCTAATGGACGCCGTTCTCGCGTTGCAGCCAGCCGGAATCTCACCGGGGCCGCTGACGTGATCTCACATCTCCCGCTAACGGCCATGACGACGAGGCGGAACGACGCCAGGCTGGAGGTGCTAGCGAACAACCGATTCATTGCCCCTCGCGAGACGAGCACGATGACCGGCGACGGCGAGTAGGAGAGATCCCATGGCATCCACCGAGTTCGTCGCGCCCGTCGCCCGCGCCGCGCGATCCGAGCCGGCCCAGCCCGCTCGGACGGAGCACCGCTGGTGGGCGCTGGCCGTGATCGGCCTTGGCCAGCTCATGGTGATCCTCGACGCGACGATCGTCACCATCGCACTGCCGTCCGCGCAGCGTGCGCTGCGCTTCAACGACGACGGGCGGCAGTGGATCGTCACCGCCTACTCGCTTGCCTTCGGCAGCCTGCTGCTGCTCGGTGGCCGGCTGTCCGACCTCATCGGACGAAAGCGGACCTTCATCATCGGCGTCGTCGGCTT
>JAOPUY010000171.1 GCA_025963265.1 Frankiales bacterium
ATCGAGAATTTCCTCGACCGGGCGCGCGAGACGCTGGGGCAGTTGCCCGTCCCGCTGGTCCCCGACGATTTCGCCGAGGCGATGGACGACGACCTCGCGGTGCCGCGCGCGCTGGCGGTGGTGCACAACCGGGTCCGGGTGGGCAACGCCGCGCTGGCTGATCGTTCGCACGAGGTCGTGGCCCAGAGCTACGCCGAGGTGATCGGCATGCTCGACGTCCTGGGTCTGGACCTGCCGACCGCCGGTGTGGAGCGGTCCGAGCGGTTGACCGAGGTCCTCGACCAGCTGATTCAACTGGCTCTGGCCCAGCGTCAGGCCGCGCGCGAGCGCAAAGACTTCAAGGCGAGCGACGCGATTCGCGACTCGTTGGCGGCGATCGGCGTGGTCGTTGAGGACACGCCGGACGGACCTCGATGGAAGTTGGACGATCACTGATGGCTGGCAACTCATCCCGCAAGGGCGCGGTGCGCAAGCAGAAGAAGGGCCCGAGCGTCGGCACCGGCGGCAAACGGGCCCGCGGCCTGTCCGGCAAGGGGCCAACCCCGAAGGCGACCGAGCGCAAGGGCCATCCGGCCGCCCGGCGCGCGGCCTCGGCCGAGCGGCGCAGCGAGTCCCCGCAGCGCCGTAAGGGCGTCCCCGGCCGCAACTCCGACGCTCCGGAACTGCTGGTCGGACGCAACCCGGTGGCCGAGGCGCTGCGGGCCGAGATCCCGGCGAACGCGCTCTACGTCGCCGTTGGGCTGAGCGCAGACGAGCGGGTGACCGAGGCGATCAAGCTCGCGGCCGACCGCGGATTGCCGATCCTCGAGATCTCCCGGGCCGAGCTGGATCGCCGTACCGGCGCCATCCTGCACCAGGGGATCGCCCTGCAGGTGCCGGCCTTCCAGTACGACGAGCTGCCCGATCTGCTGGAATTGGTGCGGACCTCGACGACGATCCCGCTGCTGATCGCGCTGGACGGGGTCACCGACCCGCGCAACCTGGGCGCGGTCATCCGCTCAGCGGTGGCCTTCGGCGCCCAGGGCGTCATCATCCCCACCCGCCGCTCGGCCGGCGTGACGGCCACCGCTTGGCGCACCTCGGCCGGCACCGCGGCTCGAATCCCGGTGGCTCAGGTGAACAACCTGGTGCGCGCGCTGCGGGACTGCCAGAAGGCCGGACTGTCGGTGGCCGGCCTGGACGCCGACGGCGACACCACTTTGGACGAGCTGCCGTTCGCCGCCGACCCGTTGGTCATCGTGGTCGGATCGGAGGGCCGCGGGCTGTCGCGGTTGGTCGGCGAGACCTGCGACGTCACGGTGTCCATTCCCATGTCGGGACGGGCGGAGTCGCTTAATGCCTCGGTCGCCGCCGCGGTGACCATGGCCGAGGTCGCCCGCATCCGACGCTTGCCCGAATCAGCCTGAACCGGGTTCGGCGAGCAAGAAAAAGAGGACGCAGTCGGTGGGCTGCGCCCTCTTTCTCCGATTTCGGGCCGGCTGAGCCGGGTCGCGCTCAGCCGGGGGCGGGCTTAGTCGCCGATCCGCTCCCCGGTGTCGGCGTTGAACGCGTGGCTCTCGCCGATGCGGACGTCCAGAGAGATCTCGTCGCCGATCCGGGGCGGGACCCGGCCGTCGAACCGGACGACGAACGGCTTCGCGCCGCCGTCGTCTCCGACGTCCAGGGTCTTCTGCCCGGGCAGTTCGCCGTAGACGAACGCGTCCGCGCCGAGCTCCTCGACGAGATTGACCTTTACCCGTAAACCCTCGCCCGATTCCGACGTGGTGAACGACTCGGGTCGGATACCGACGATGATCTCTTTCAGGCCGCCCTCCCGGACCGCCGCGGCGGTGCCGGGGCGCAACGGCACCGTGATGTTGCCCAGCGTCGCGCCCGTGTCGGAGACCGGCACCTTGACCAGGTTCATGGCCGGCGATCCGATGAAGCCGGCGACGAAGGCGTTTCCGGGGCGGTCATAGAGGTTGCGGGGGGTGTCGACCTGCTGCAGGACGCCCTCGCGGAGCAGCGCGACCCGGTCGCCCATGGTCATGGCCTCGACCTGATCGTGGGTCACGTACAGGGTGGTGGTGCCCAGCCGAGCTTGCAGCGCGGCGATGTTGGCTCGCGTCTCGACCCGGAGCTTGGCGTCGAGGTTGGACAGCGGCTCATCCATCAGGAAGACGCTGGGCTCGCGCACGATCGCGCGCCCCATCGCGACCCGCTGCCGCTGCCCGCCTGACAACGCCTTCGGTTTGCGGTCTAGGTACTGCTCGAGGTCGAGCAGCTTGGCCGCCGCCAGCACCTTGGCCGACCGCTCCTCCTTGCCGATGCCCTTTAGCTTCAGGGCGAATCCCATATTCTCGGCGACCGACATGTGCGGGTAGAGCGCGTAGTTCTGAAACACCATCGCGATGTCACGGTCTTTTGGCGGTTTCTGCGACACGTCCGTGCCGGCGATCCTGATCTCGCCCTCATTGACGTCCTCGAGACCGGCCAGCATTCGCAGCGCGGTGGACTTGCCCGAGCCGGACGGGCCGACAAGCACCATGAACTCGCCATCGGCGACGTCCAGGCTCAACTTGTTCACGGCGGCGACCGGGTTGCCGGGGTAGATGCGCGAGGCACCCACGTATTGGACTTCTGCCATCGGTAATTCCCTTCGGTGTGGTTCGACCGCGCCGGGTACGGATCCTCTCCGGCATAGACCGAAGGGGATCTCACGGATTTCCGGTCAGTGCTGTCGACCCCGTCTCCACCGATCGCAGACGGGCAGCCCTGACCGGCATAGCGGTCTGGACTGCGTAATCACACCCCGCCGCGCTGCTGGCGTCAAGGGCGAGGGGTTTCAGCTCTCGGTGAGCTGCTTGCTCCGCTTGTTCGAGCGAGCGCATCCTTCGGGGATCACCACGACCGGCCGCCGCTGCTCGTGGGCGAGCCGGCTCGGGACGGAGCCGGTGGAGAATCGACGGACGTGACTGGTCCAGCCGGGGGTGTCGGCGCCGACGACGATGGCCGACACGGCGTGATCATCGGCTAGTCGCATCAATTCCGTGGCCGGGTTTCCGGTCAACGTGACCAGCGTCCAGCGGACGGTGGTGTCCATCAGCGCCTCGACGACGTCGGGGAACAAACCGGCCTCGATGCAGTGCAGCGTCGACTCGGTCAACGCGATCGGCGCCGCGGTGGTCATGGTCGGGTTGTCCACCACGTGGGCGATGAGGACGTCGGCTTCGGAGATCTCGGCCAGTCGGGCGGCCGCGCGCAGGACTGGGGCCGATCCCGCCCCGCCGTCGATCCCGGCCAGCACGATTGGTCGGCTTGCGGAGTTCGAGGCGCGCCGCACTGGCGGCACGTCCCGGGGTCCGTCGATGTCAGCCATCTGATCCTCCTGCGTAACGGTAACTCAAAATCGCTTGAAAGCGACTGCTACAGAGCCCTGATTCGGCTGAGGTTGTTACGGTGGCCGTGACTGTCGCAGTGACCGTCCCCGCCCCGCCCGGACCGAGGAGAAGGCAGCTGATCGCAGCATGGCTGACATCGACCGACCGGTGGCAGATCGCGACGGGTCACTAACAGACCGGCCCTCGCCGCAGCGGCCGTCAGCCAAGGGCGAGCTCCCGACCGCCGCCCCGCGGGCCCGTCGGGGCCTGCCCGGGGGGACGTTGGCGGCGGTGGCCGCCTCGGTTGGCGTCTCTCGGACGACCGCTTCCAATGCCTACAACCGACCCGATCAGCTTTCGGCCGAGTTGCGCGAGCGCATCCTGGCCGCGGCCGAGCAACTGGGGTACGCCGGACCCGATCCGGTCGCGCGCTCGCTGCGCACCCGCCAGGCTGAGGCGGTCGGGCTGCTGGTGGGCGAGCGGCTCGGCTACGCCTTCAGCGATCCGGGAGCGGTCGAGTTCATGCACGGGCTGGGCGAGGCCTGTTCCGAGCGGGGCCGGTCGCTGCTGATGATCCCGACGCCGCCGGGTTCGGAGAAGTCAGACACCGTGCTCCGAGCCGCGGTCGACGGTTTCATCGTCACCGCCAGCGACGCCGCCGACCGGCACCTGCGGGCGGTGCTCTCCCGGCCGCAGCCGGCGGTGGTGGTCGACGGGCCGCTTGGCCTCAGCGGGGTGGACTTCGTCGGCATCGACGACCGAGCGGCCTTCGAGAAGGTCGCCGCGCACGTGATCGGCCTCGGCCACCGCCGAATCGGAGTCGTCTCGGTGCGGCGCGGCGAGGACGTCGAGGCCCAGCGCCGGCCGCGGCCGCTCGGCGAGCGGATCGCCCTCGGGCAAGGGCAGCACCCGGTGCGCTTCGAGCGCTTGATGGGGTTGCTAGCCGCGGCCGCGAAGCTCGGGGTCTCGGCTGAGGAGTTCCTCGTCACCGAACGGCCCTACAACTCGCGCGAGGAGGGGACGCTGGCCGCGCGCGAGCTGTTGGCCGGGCATCCGGAGCTGACCGCGATCATGGCCACCACCGACATCCTCGCCCTTGGCGCCCTGGACGAGCTGAACAGCCGGGGGATCGGGGTGCCGCAGCAGCTGACCGTCTCTGGGTTCGACGACGTGCCGGCCGCCGCGGCGGCCGGTCTGACCACCGTCCGCCAGCCGCTGGAGGAGAAGGGGCGCGCGGCGATCGCGACCTTGCTCGATGGCCGGCCCCGCTCGCGGGCCAAGCGCGTCATCTTGCCGACGGCCCTGGTGGTGCGGGCGAGTTCAGGCCCGGTTCGCAGTGGGAAACTGCTCTCGAACTGAGGCGACCTCGGCCGTGACCGCCGCCATGATCAGCTCGGTCACCTCTTTGAGCAGCGCCGCGGTCTGCGGTCGGCCGTGAAAGGCGCTCAGGTCGATCGGCGGTCCGACGCTGCCCTCGTGCTGCTGGCGGGGGAAGGGCCGGAACCGCCCGCCGCGGGCCAACGTGCGTTGCGCGCCCCAGTGTCCGATCGGCAGCAGCGGAATCCCTGGGTTGTCCAGCGCCAATCGAGCCACGCCGGTCTTGCCGGCCATCGGCCAGTAGTCGGGATCGGTGGTCATGGTGCCCTCGGGGTAGATGATCACGCATTGACCCGCCTGCAGGGCCGCGCTGGCCGCGCGCAAGGAGTTGGGGGCCTCCGGCGTGCCGCGGTAGACCGGGATCTGACCGGCGCCCGTCATCATCCGTCCGACTAGCGGCCAGGAGAACACGCCGCTCTTGATGAGGAAGCGCGGGATCCGGCCGGCCTGCCAGATCATCCGGGCCGCCGCGGGGGTGTCGGCCTGGCTGACGTGGTTGATCGCGATGAGCACGCCGCCCTCAGCCGGG
Organism: Frankiales bacterium; assembly: GCA_025963265.1. GTDB lineage: Bacteria > Actinomycetota > Actinomycetes > Mycobacteriales > Jatrophihabitantaceae > Jatrophihabitans_A. The sequence goes on from JAOPUY010000171.1 coordinate 5,266, forward strand.
ATGCGCTCCAGATGATGCCAGCGAAGCCGGAAGAGGAGGCTGTCGAGCGGGTAGACGATCGCGACCCACAGCCTGATCCAAAAGCCAGCCTTGGGTCGATGGGCTCGCGTCACACTCGAAACTGTCTCATGGCGCCGCGGTGACCACCGCTTCATGGCGCCGCCGTGACCACCGCGATTGCCGGTTCCGCGGCGGTGGGGAACAACTGCCGGCGAAGCCAGAGCAGGAACCCGATGAACGGCATCAACGCGCCGAACAGGGCGGCCGCCCGCCAGCCGTGGGCTTCGTAGAGCGCGCCCGAGATGGCGGACCCGATGGCGCCGCCGAAGAAGACGGTGCCCATGAAGACGGTGTTGATGCGGGCTCGGGCATCGGCGCGCAGCGAGTAGATCTCGCGCTGGGACAGGACCTGATGCGACTGGACGGCGAGGTCGAGCAGCACCGCGCCGACGACCAGGGCCGCGATGTTGCCTCCGAAACTGGCGGCGAGCACCATGGCGGCGCTGGCCAGCAGCAGCGAGACCCCGCTGCCGATTCGGCCGTAGCCGCGGTCGCCGACCTTGCCGGCGACCGGAGCCGCC
>JAOPUY010000213.1 GCA_025963265.1 Frankiales bacterium
CGGGTTGCGGCCCGGCGCGGCGACGCGGTCCGCCAGCGCGCCCAAGAAAAGCAAGGTCGTCCCGCAGTCAGCCGACGCGGCCGCGTTCGGACGGTTGCGGGCGTGGCGGAAAAAGCAGGCCGAGGCCCAGGGCGTTCCCGCTTACGTCGTGTTCTCCGACGCCACCCTGGTCGCGATCGCGGACGCGGGACCAGGCGACGCCGAGCAGTTGGCCAAGATCCCCGGCGTCGGGCCGACGAAGTTAGAGCGATACGCCGAGCCCGTGCTCGAGGTGCTCGGTGGTGGCGACCCGGCCCCCGTCGAAATAATGTGAGCGGATTTTCCGGCTGACTCGAGCCTAGTTGCGACTGCAATTGGATTGCCCGAAACTCCTTACACAATAAGGCAAAACCCGATCGACAGGATTGAGCGCGAGCTGGCTGGCCGAGCTGCGAGTCGGCCAATCCTCGGCGAATTTCAGCCAATCTCAATAATTAAATTGTGCCCGGTCCCGCTGTTCCGATAATCTCGCGTGCACAGGGGTTAACAACTACGCAGCCGAGGGAGGTGCCGGACATGACCACGCAGACGATGTACATCGCAGTCGCGCAGAGCCCGGCTGCCATCACCGCTGTGTCCGCTCCGACCTTTGGCCAGCTCGACTGGCGGAGTGCGGTTAAGCCAGGATCCCACCGCGTTGATGACGCTGCTCGCGCCGCGATGACCGACGCAACGTTCGGTCTGGCCCGCAGACCTCGACGGATTCCACTCTGAGTAGCTCAGAGCCAGGACCCTTCGAGGCCGCGGATTCCCAGACCGGGAACCGCGGCCTTTGTGTTTTCCGGCCGCCAACCACTGCCCACCGCCCGCTACATCACCCAGCCCACCGCCCACTACATCGCCCATACCGAAGTCGGAGATCTGACACCGACGCGCACCATGAAGGAGGTGACCCGAAGTGACTGCCACCGCGTTGAACACCGCGCTGGAGCTGCCCCTGCGGGTCGCGGCCACCACTGCGGCCGCGATCTCGATCTGTGAGCCTGTCATCGCCGCGATTGACCCGGCCTATGGGACGGACATCGAAGGCCTGCCCTGCCAGGTTCTCGACGCCGACCTGTGGTTCGCCGAGACCCCGTTGCAACTAGACGAGGCCAAGACCCACTGCTTGGGGTGCCCGGTGCGAGCCGGCTGCCTCGCCGGCGCGCTCGAGCGCCGCGAGCCGTGGGGTGTCTGGGGTGGCGAGATCTTTGAGCACGGTTCGGTCATCGCCCGCAAGCGTCCGCGGGGCCGGCCTCGCAAGAGCGAGGTCGCCGCGTGAGCGATCTGTCGGCCGCGCGCGGCTAAGCAGCCTCGGCCGCTCGCGGCTCAGGCCACCCGTTACCCGTTACCCGTTTAGCAGCTAGATCCGGCTCCACCGGCCAGCTCTCACGAGCAGAGCTCGCCGGTGGGCCTGGCTAGCCGCGCCTTCTTACCGGAGCACTGCGATGTATCTGCAATCTGAAGCTCTCGCCCACGAGCGAATGCGAGAGTGGCACGCCCGCGCGGCTCACCGCCAGCTGGCCAACGAGCTGGCATCCGCTCGACGCTGGCAACGACTGGCGAGCTACAGCGCTCGCCGGGCCAGGCGCTCGCAGCTGCGGCTGCCCGAGTGCCGCGCCGCGTTCGCCCGCTCGTCCTGATTGAGCCCAGGACAAGCTCGGCGCGGGCCGAGTGAAACCACAATTGAATAGCCCGGCGGCGACCGCCGTCCGGGAAACGACGACCGAGGTCGCCGGCCGCGCAGCACGCGTGCCGGCGATCTCGTCGTTTGGCGGGCGGACGGCTCAGGCTTTGAAGCCGGGTTGCCACTGCTCCGCGATCTGCCGGTACGGCGCGGTGGCGCCGAGCTGGCAGAGCACGGCGATCGAACCGAGCGTCACCCGATGAAGGAGCAGGTACTCCGGCGGGAGGTTGAGCTGGCGGCCGACGCGCGCGGCCTCATTGCGCGGATCGCCGATCCGGGCAGCCTGCTCGCGCATCCAGTCTCGGGTGAAGCTGAAGGTGTCCTTGGCCAGCGGTTCCAGGATCGGACGCAGGTAGTCCATCACCTTCGTCGCGTCGATCTGAATCCCGGGGCGAATGAAGTTCTCGGCCTGCATCGCGGCCATCACCGCGTCGACGTCGTCATTGAGCACCAGTCGAGTGATCCGTCCCAGGGGCTCGGGGGTGCCGTTGGGCAGCTGCGCCACCGCGCCGAAATCAAGCACTCCCAGCCGGCCGTCGGCCAGCATCCGGAAGTTGCCGGGATGCGGGTCGGCGTGCAGCAGGTGGGCCCGTTGGGGGGCCGAGAAGTGCAGCAGCGCCAGCAGCCGGCCGGCGTCATCCCGCTCGGTCTGGCTGCCGCTCGCGATGATGCTCGAAAGCGGCGTGCCGTCCAACCACTCGCTGACGATCACCTTCGGCGCGCTGCCCACCACCCGCGGGACCGCGATCTCCGGATCGCCCTCGTAGGCCTCGGCGAACTGACGCTGCGAGGTCGCCTCCAGCGTGTAATCGAGTTCCTCGCTCACCCGGGCCCGTAGCTCAGCGAGCAGTGGCTTCACGTCCAGACCGGGCGAGATCCGGCCGAACAGCCGGGCGAAGCGCGAGAGCTGGTTGAAGTCGGCCATCAAGGCCGGCCCGGCGCCGGGGTACTGGATCTTCACGGCGACGTCGCGGCCGTCGGCCCAGACCGCGCGGTGGACCTGGCCGATCGAGGCGGCGGCGGCCGGATTGTCATCGAAGGAGGCGAAGCGGGTTCGCCAGGAGCGCCCGAACTGCTCGTCGAGCACCCGATGCATCGTCGAGGCCGGCATCGGGGGAGCGGCGTCCTGCAGCCGGGTGAGCGCCTCCCGGTAAGGCGCGGCCGACTCTTCCGGCAAGGCCGCCTCGAAGACGGAAAGCGCTTGACCGAACTTCATCGCGCCGCCCTTGAGCTGGCCCAACACCGCGAACAGCTGCTCGGCGGTGCGCGCCGCGAGATCGGCCTGCACGTCCTGGGAGTTGCGGCCGGCCAGCCGCTTTCCCAAGCCGACGGTGGCGCGACCGGCCACGCCCAAGGGAAGTTTCGCGAGCTGAGCGGAGCGGGCGACACCTCGCTGCGGAATATCGCTACTCACTTAGTCTCGCCCATGCGTCTCACTCTGCCATTCTGCCGTGCGGCGGCTGATTTCGGTGGGCGCCGCAGTCGCATCGATAGTGCGCCGGCCAACTGCGCCGGCGCAGCCGCCAGTCGGGCAACTGCCATTCCAACGTCGCCTCGAGGACCTCAGGCCGCCCGCGATCCAGATAGGTCAAGGCCTGGGTGGCCGCCAGCCCCGCCGCCGCGACGCACAGCGCGACGTCGGAGGCGCCCGGGTGCCGGGCGTTGTTGCCGAGCTGGACCGCCAGCAGCGGCCAGGCCGGGTCGCGGTCAGATCGGTGCAGGTCCGCGCAGCGCAAGCAACTGCTGCGGCCGGGAAGCACGAGTGGCCCGATCACCGCGTGCGCGCCGTCGACGGAGACGGGCAGGTGGGGAAGGCCGTCCAGATGCAGACTCGCGTGCACGGCCGGGTCGGCCGGCCCCGGCTCGGTCAGGATGACCAGATCGGCGCCGCGGTCGCGCGGAATCGGCTGAGTGCGGGTCTCGGGGGCCGAGCGCTTCACCGCGTCGGAGCCGGCGGCGGCATACCGCCGCCCCTCATCGGCCGGGGTCAAACCGCCCGGGCAGGCGTCGGCCGCCCGCACGTCCCCCGCCTGGACCAGTTGCACCCAACCCACGCCGGCCGCGGCGAGGGTGGCGGCCAGGGTGCCGGCGAGTCGGGACGTCCCGTGCACCGCGACCGCGGCGCGTTGGCGCGATCGAAACAGCTCAGTGGCCTGGACTCGGCCCACTCGCGCGGCCAGGGACCGAACGTCCGAAGCCAGCCGCGCGCTACTCGGAGCCGGGGGACCGGACGGCTCGGACGGACCGCGCGGTGGCTCATCGATAAGCCCGGACTCGGCGAGCCGCTCGCGAAGCTGCCGCAGGTCGGCCGCTGAGCCCGCCGGTGGGTCGGCCTCGGCCGCGAAGTCCGCGTCGTCCGGGATGCGGCGACCGCGGCCGGGCAGCAGCCGCTTCATGTCGGCCGAGGCGATGTTCTCGACCACGATCCGGTGCGGTCCAAGTTCGAGCTGCGCCGTGTGCGGGTCGCGCCACAGCACGCGCACGGCGTCCTTCAGCCGCGACGGCGGCGGGTCGTAGTCGGAGGAGTCTGGTGGGTGGGAAGCGCTCATCGTCGAACCGTGGCATATCCGAGCTCAGGTGCCGCGGGCTTATCCACAATCGGACCCTCGTTTGCCGCTGACTGGCAGCCGATGTGGGCCGAATCGAATTAACCCTAAGGTCATGTCCACACTTGTGGAACCCATTGTGGATAACCTGCGGACGACGCGCCGATCAGGGTGCATTCGCCGGTGCACAACCTGTGGATAACGCGATCGTCGGCCCCGGGCCCGTTTAGTCTTGCGCTGTGTCCGTTCCCCTGCCACTCGTCGAGGTCCGCCGCAGCGCGAGGCGGCGGCGAACTGTGTCCGCCTATCGCGAGGGGGACAGGATTGTCGTGTTGCTGCCCGCTCGCACCACCAAGGCGGACGAGGCCCGGCTGGTCAGCGAGATGGTCGAGCGCATCACCGCCCGGGAGGCGAAACTCGCCGTCCGCGGCCCCCGAGCCAGCGACGCGGCGCTCACCGCTCGCGCCGCGGAGCTCTCCCGCGCGTATCTGGAGGGCCGGGCCCGGCCCGACAGCGTCCGGTGGGTGCGGAATATGCAGCATCGCTGGGGTTCGTGCACTCCGGCCGAGCGCTCTATCCGGCTATCCCATCGATTGCAATCGATGCCTCAGTGGGTGATCGACTACGTGCTCGTGCACGAGCTGGCCCATCTGCTCGAAGGCGGCCACGGCCCGCGATTCTGGGCCTGGGTGGATCGCTATCCCAAGACCGAACGGGCGCGCGGGTTTCTGGAGGGCGTCGCGCTGGCCGGTCAGTTGCCAGGCGGCTCGTCCGGCGAGGAATCGGACGATGAGCCAGAGTCATCCGAGGATCCCTTTGGCTCGGGTGATTCGCCGGAAGGCTCGCTGTTCTGACCCTCGACGAGGCGAGCTAGCTCCTCGAACACCGATTGCTCGGACTCGCTCATGCTGCCATGCCGGGCGGCGAACTCATCGGGGTTGTCGAGGTCTTCGGCGGTCGGCAGCAGGTCGGGATGGTTCCACAGGGCGTCGCGGGCGGCGACACCGTGCCGCTGCGTCATGGCGAACCACATCGCGGCCGCCTCGTGGAGCCGACGCGGGCGCAACTCCAATCCGACGAGCGTCGCGAAGGTCTGCTCAGCCGGCCCGCCGGTGGCTCGACGACGGCGAACGGCCTCGGCCATCGCGTCCGCGCCACTCATGCGAGCACCCGCGGCCTGCATCACCACCGTGTCGACCCAGCCTTCGATGAGGGCCAGCAAAGTCTCCAGGCGCTTGAGCGCCGCGTTCTGGGCATCGGTGTTCTGAGGCTCGAACAGCCCGCCGGTCAGGGCGTTCTGAAGCGATTCCGGGTTGGCGGGGTCGAGTTCGCTCAGCGCGGCCGAGATGGCCTCCGGGTCGATCTTGATCCCGCGGCCGTAGGCGTCGACGGAATCGATGAGCTGCTGACGCAGCCAGGGCACATGGCTGAACAGCCGGTGATGGGCCGCCTCACGCAACGCCATGAACAGCCGCACCTCCTCCAGCGGACGGCCCAATTCCGTCGCCATCGCCTCGACGTTGGCAGTGACCAGGGCGGCCGTCCCGGCCGGGCCGAGCGGTAAGCCCACATCGGTGGCCGACACGACCTCGCCCGCGAGCGCGGCCAGACCCTGGCCGAGCTGAGCCCCGAACATCAGCCCGCCGACCTGGGCCATCATGGGCGCCATCGGCCCCGCCTGCTCGGCCACCTCGGGTGGCAGCGAGCTCGACATGGCCGACACGACCCGGCTCGCCACCGGATCGCACAAGGCGGCCCAGGTGCCGATGGTCTTCTCGACCCAGTCGACCTGGCTCCACGCCTGGGTCGCGGTGACGCCGGAGGGCAAATCGGTGGCATCGTCCAACCAGAGATCGCCCAGCCGGATGGCGTCGGTCGCGGCGCTGGAGTCGGCCGGGCTCACCCGCCGGTGCTCTGCGGCCAGGGCGGAGATGGCCAGCTGTCGAGCGAGGTCCCAGTTGACCGGGCCGCCGCTGCCGGACAGCAGCTTCTGCAGCTCGGCGAACAGCGGCACCTTGCCCGCCAAGTCGTCGGGGTCATCGCCCGAACCTGGGCTGAATCCGAATCCGAAGTTGCTCATGCCTTTCACGCTAGTGCTAACGCGCTGTCGACGGGTGCCGTGCCCAAGTCGGGTTTGCTCTCAGCGAACTACTCGCCGCCCGCTCCGGTTTCGGGGCCGCCGGTTGATGTGAACTCACTGCGAGTCCGGGCGACCCCCGGCGCGCGTCACGGGCGGGGCGGGGCGCGGGAACTACCTTGTCGTCATGGCATGGATGTGGTGGCTGCTGGCGCCGGTCGCAACGACCGCGTTCGGGGCACTCGTCCTTTGGTTTCGAGCGCTCACCGCTGGCCGGCCCAGCCGATGGCGCCGGGTCGGGGCCATCGGCGAGCATCATCGTCTGCTGGACGCGCTCGGCCTCGCCCATCCCGCGCCTGCGCCGACCAACGTGATCCTGGTTGCGAGCGCGGCCGAGGCGGCCGAACCGGTGCCCGACCTGGAAGTGAGCGCCGGTTAGGGTGTCGTCAATGTCTCGACAACTGCGCACCCTCATCATCGGCGCCGTGCT
>JAOPUY010000215.1 GCA_025963265.1 Frankiales bacterium
TTGAGCGTGCGGGTGACGGTGTAGCTCAGCGTCTTGTCGTCCCGGTCGTAGTTGAGCGGGAAGGAGACCCGCACCGCGCCGGCGCTCAGCGAGACCACGCTCGGCTTGAAGTTGCTGCCGGACAGCCGCGGGCCCTGCTTGTTCGGGGCGATCGACGGGACGGCGAAGCGGACCAGGCCCTGCTGGGCGGTGTTGTTGACGGTCGGGAACTCCCCGCCCTCGACCAGGTACTGGCCGTTGCCGGTGACGGTCCAGGCCGCCTGGCTCTGACCGGTGTAGCTGCCGACGCTCATGTCGGGGTACCAGTTGAGCTGGGACGGGCTGGGCTGGCCGAACCAGTCGGTGTAGCCGCCCTCGGGGTTGTGAGCCAGCGTGCCGGTGGCCTGGGTGGTGAAGGCGGTGGTGTGCTGGAAAGTCCAGGTCGGCTCGGTCTGCGGGAACGCGCCGACGTCGCCGCAGAAGTGCTCGTGGGCCACGACGTAGAGCGTGCCGTTCATCGGGAAGTTGTCATAGGTGTCGCCGTGGCAGTCCTCGATCCAGATGACGGCCCCGGTGGTCGGGTTCGCGTTGAACGCGCCCTCCAGGTTGCCGCCGCTGCCGAAGACGTAGCCAGTGCCGTAGATGTTGGTGCCGTCGGTGCTCAAGCTCTCGATGGCGGCCTCGGTGCCGGCGTCCTGCACGGTCTGGTTGATCGGCCAGTTCACCACGGCGCCCGTGGTGGCGTCGGTGGCGACGAGGCCGTACTCGGCCTGGCCCCCGACGTTCTGGAAGGCGCCGCCGGCGAAGACCCGGGTGCCGTCCGGGCTGATGACCAGCGCGTTGACGTTGTAGTCGGCGTTCGGGTTCCAGGTCGTCACCGCGCCGTTGGCGGCGCTGAACGCGGCCAGTCGGCCGCGGGCGCTTCCGTTGGCCTTGGAGAAGATGCCGCCGACGTAGACGGTGCTGTTGGTCGCGACGATGGCGTTGACCGTGGCGTCCAGGTTCGGGGTGAAGGAGGAGATCAACGCGCCGGTGGCGGTGCTGTAGGCGGCCAACCGGTTGTGGGTGACCCCGTCGGCGCTGGTGAACGAGCCGCCGATGTAGATCCGCGAGCCGTCCGGTGAGGCGGCGACGGCCTTGATGACGCCGTTGATGTTCGGGTTCCAGGACGTCATGACGCCGGTGGACAGCGTGTAGGACATCAGGTTCGGCCGCGCGGCTGAGCCGGTGCCGCCGGCGGCGACGCCGGCCGGCCGGGCGTTGGCGAAGCTGCCGCCGACGTAGACCGTGTTGCCGACGATGGCCTGCGACCAGACCACGCCGTCGATCTGGGCGGTGGGCAGCGCGTCCGCGGTGACGTTCGTACTGGTACGAGCCGCGATCGGACCCGGGTCGGCCGAAGCCGAAGGCGAGGCGACGACCAGGGCGGCCAGGGCCCCGGCGACGAGAGCCGTGGCGGCGACGGCCGCGGTGGCCTTCCGTCGATAGGTGAAGCTCGTACGCATTGGATTCCCCCGAATCACTGAAACTGAATAAGGCCGTGCAGGGCTGGCTGGAGCGGCAGAGCTAGGAGACGGCGCCGGTGAAGAGCACGACTGGCGCGTCGGTGGTGTAGCTGAGGCTTACGGTCACTGGGTTCGGATGGCTCTTGGCCAGCGTGAAGACGTAGACGCCGGTCGCGGACTTGCCGGCGGCCAGGTTCCCGGAAAACGGCTTCATCGACGGGTCGCTGACCGGGTTGGCCGGCGTGCCCTTCGCGTCTTGGAGGTTCACGGTCACGTTGGCCAGGCTGATCGCCTTGGTGGTTCCGTTGGTGACGGTGATGGTCAACTGCGCGGCTGGGCCGGAGATCTCGCCGATGCCGTGGGCGGTCGCGTTGATCGACTTCGACGAGGCGATCTTGGCCGTCACCTTGTTGCCGAAGTTAGCGGTGGATTCCAGCGAGACCGGCGGATTGGTCGGAATGACCTTCGTTGGGACCGTGGAGTAAATGGAGCCGGGCGCTGAGCTCGACGGCTTCGTGGTGACCGCCGGAGCCGAGCTGCTCGGCGCAGGGGCGGCGCTGCTGGCCGTCGCGGACGCCGTGGACTTCGACGGCGTGCCCGCGGCCGAGGTCGAACTGGAGGCGCTGCCCGCCGAGGCGGCCGGCGTGGTCTCGGCGTTGTTCTTGTGCGAGCCCGAGCAGGCGGTTGCCAGCAGCAACGTGGCGGCGACGGCGCCGGCCAGCCCGAGACCGGCCGGACGGGCGAGCTTGGTGGAACGAGAACGCAGCTGCATGAAACTAGCGACCATCCTGACGGCGAAACGCCTCACAACTGATTCCCCCGAATCATCCCCCGATGAATTGTCCGCACGTGGCGAACACTTGACACAGAACATACAAGAAAAGCGATGGTCGCGCTAGTCCCGTGTTAAGTTTTGCGGAGAGTAATCACTTTCTTACTAAGGGTAATTACGCTCCGCCATCAATGCGGGACGGCTATTTCGTCCACAGAGTTCAACTGTAGAGCCCCTCGCCAGCGCTGCTGAAACTTCTCCGTGGTGAAGCGCTGCTCGTAGGTCTCCCGCGCGGCGCGGCCGGCGGCCGTCACCGACGAGCGGTCCAGGCGGTCTAACAGCCCAGCGAGCGCGTCCACGTCGCGGGGCGGGAACAACCAGCCGTCCTGTCCGTCGGTGATGATGCCGGCCAGCCCGCCGGCGTCGCTTCCGATGACTGGACGGGCCCGCGCGAAGGCCTCGATGGCGACGAGCCCGAAAGGCTCGGGGTCATCTGAGGGGATCAGCATCACGTCGGCGTCGGCGATGTGCCGGGCCGGGTCGCTGACCTCGCCGACCACCGTGACCGATTCCGGGTGCGCGAGCTGGCTGACCAGCAGCGGCACGTCCACCCACTCGCCCACCGGCGGCCGACCCCCGAGGACGACCAGCTGCCCGGGCTCGGCCAGTCGGTCCCAGGCCGCCAACAGGGTTGGGTAGCCCTTCCAGGAATTCCAGCGGCTCGCGACCACGTAGCGCAACGGGCCCGCGCGGCCGGCCAGGCTGCTCACCTGCGCCGGCTCCGGCGTGCCGTTGTCGATGATCTGAGTCCGGGCCCGCAGCGACTCCGGCAGCGCCGCCACGACCGGCGCCGAGATCGCCAACAGCAGCTGACAGGCGCGGGCGAAGGAGCTGAGGACCTTGCGGTCGGAGGGCGACCAGATCTCCTGGACGTGGCCGACCACCTTCGGCACCCGGGCCAACCGCGCGACCGGGGCGGCCAGGAAAGCCGCGCTGGTCGTGCAGTAGACGAGTTCGGGCCGCGCGGCGAGCAGCCGCCGCAATAGCCTGAGCTCGCGCCAGGCGAGCCCGGCCAGCCCGCGCGGCGTGCGATAAGCCCGCCGCATGATCGGCAAGTTCACGTGCCGCACTGGCGCGCCGAGCTCGATCAGCAGCTCGCACAAGGGCGCCCGGACATGGTCGAGATCGCTGGGCAACCAGACCTCGAACGGCTGCTCAGGCGGCAGGGCCGCGATCATCTCGAGCAGCATCCGGTCGGCGCCGTAACGCTCGTCGGAGGAGTGAATGAAGATAATTCCGTTACGCACCAGAGGTTATCCGTGCTTCTGCGAGGTCTCGCCGGCCGCGGCTGGCGCTCCCAGTCGGTTGAGCTCGGAGTACCAAGCGAGCAGCTTCATCGCCAAGAGCAGGCCGTTTCCGACCAGCAACAAGGTGTACACGACCCCGAACAGCGGATGCACGCCCAACAGCACCATGCTGACGGCGAGCAGTCCGTAGTCGGCCGGCAGCGCCAACAGCGACTGCAGCACGGGAGCCGCCGTGGGTCGCGCGTCGGTGCTGGACAAGCCGAGCCGAAGCACGGTGTAGCGACGGATCTGCTCGCTGAGGATGATCGCGAAGAACCAGACCGTGGACACCAGGGTGTACGCGATCGGGATCAGCAGGTAGCTCGCGTGCCGCAGGTCGTAGAAGCGGAACCAACAGATCAGCACGGCCAAGTGCAGTCCGCAGCACTTGATGCAGTCCGAGACGTGGTCCAGCCACTCCCCGGCCGCGCTGCCGCTGCCTTGCAGCCGAGCGAGTTGGCCGTCCGCCGAGTCGAAGGCGTAGCCGATCAGAAGGAACAGCGCCTCTAAGAGGACGAAATACCAGTGCGGCCGCAGGACGGCGATCGCCGGGATGGCGATGAAGGTGAACAGGCCGCTTATCATCGTGACCCCGTTGGGGCTCAGGCCCCGAACGTAGGCCCAAGCGGCCAGGTAGCGCCCGACCGGGCGGTTCACCCATCGGCTGTAGCCGCCGGCTCGTCGCGCGCTCTTCTGCGCGGCCGAGAGGCGGGCGTACGCCTCGCTGAACGAGCGCTCGGTGACGACTGCGGCCTCAGACATGGGGCTCGACCGCCTCAGCCGCG
>JAOPUY010000229.1 GCA_025963265.1 Frankiales bacterium
TCACCCAGATCCTGGTCCTCGTCCTCCCAGGCCACCGCCGTCGATCCGGCCAGCTCGAACTTGATCGTGGCCAGCTGAGTGCTGATGACGCCGCTGAGCACCCGGCCCAGGCCGGCCGCCTGGTCGGTGAAGTGCTTGCCGCTGATCGCTCGGCCAATGCGCGAACCGGCCTCGCGGTTGACTAGGCCGAGGGCGTGGCTCTCGCCGATGAGCTGGCGGGTCACCGGGTCGTCCAGCCGACCGGCCTTGCGGGCCAGCGTCACGCTGGAGTTGTTTCCGCTGGCTCCGCGGTTGCGGCTGCCGCCGGGCTGGATGAAGTGCCGGGAGATGGCCAGGCTCTTCTCATAGACCATCCACCGCGTGCCGACCGTCCAGCCCGCGTCGACCTCGCCGATCCGGTCGCTGTCGGGCATGTGCACGTCGGTGATGAACTCCTGGCAGAACTCCTTCGCGCCGTTGAGCATCTCGATGCGGTGCACGTCGATGCCCGGCTGGTGGATCTTGAGCATGAAGACCGACAGTCCACGGTGCTTCTGCACGTCCCAGTTCGTCCGGACCAGGGCCAGGCCCCAGTCCGACCACCAGGCGCCGGTCGTCCAGATCTTCGATCCGTTGAGCACCCACTCGTCGCCGTCGCGGACCGCGGTGGTCTGCGCGCCGGCCACGTCGGAGCCGCCGCCGGGCTCGGAGAGGAACTGCATCCAGATCTCCTCGCCCTTCATGATGGCGGGCAGGTGCGCGAGCTTCTGCTCCTCGGTCCCGTACTCCCAGATCACCGCGGCGCACGGGCTGAAGGTCGGCACCTGGATCCGGTCCGGGTACTGGTAGCCGACGATCTCGTCGTTCATCACGTCCTGGTGGGCCGGGGTCAGGCCGGCGCCGCCGTACTCCTTGGGGAAGATGATGCCGGCGAAGCCGCCGTCGTAGAGCTTGCGCTGCAGGTCGCGGTTGCGCTGGACGTCGGCGAGCTCCTCCTCATCGGAGAGTTGCCCGGTCACGCCGGTGGTCGGCTCGGCCAGTGGCATGTTGTCCTTCAGCCAGGCGCGTAGCCGGTGCCGAAAGCTGTCCAAGTCCTCAATGTCGGCGGTGTCCACTGAACCCGCTGTGCCCTGGACTCCGTTGACGAGGTCAGTCATTGCTCGACTCCTGCTGCTCGAGGATGGTGGTCAATCGCTCGCGGTGGTCCGCGACAGTTCCGTACAAGTGCGCGTCGAGGGTCACCCGGCGCAAGAAGAGGTGCAGGTCGTGCTCGAAGGTGACGCCGATGCCGCCGTGCATCTGCACGCAGTCGTGCAGCGCCTCGGGCCCGTAGACGCCCAGGTAGGACTTGCCCGCGCTGACGTACTCGGCGGCCCGGTCGGTCTCGTCCTGGACGTGGCCGGCGGCGGCGTCGGCGATGGCGTTGCCCGCCTCCAGCCAGGCCCGCATGTCCACGAACCGGTGCTTGAGCTCCTGGTAGGAGGCCAGCGGACGGCCGAAGGAGTACCGGTTGAACAGCCAGTCCGAGGTGATCTCCAGCGCGCGGTCCATGGCGCCGACGATCTCGGCCAGCTGGATCACGACGGCGATCTGCAGTTGGCTCTCGACGTCGTCGGCCGCGTTCCCGGCCTCGCCCACGACGGCCGACGCCGGGAGCGCGACCTGGTCGAAGGTGACGCGGCCGAAACGCCGGGTGAGGTCGACCGTCTTCATCGGGGTCACGCTGACGCCCGGGGTGTCGATCGGCACCAGGAATTGGGTGAGGCCGTCGCCGTCGCGCGCGGTCACCAGCAGGACGTCGGACTGGCCGGCCGCCTCGACTGGCGTCTTGCGCCCGTTCAGCACGTAGCCGCCGTTGGTCTGCTTCGCCTCGAGAAGGACCTCGCCGAGGCGGTCGAAGGGACGGGGCTCGGCGTAGGCCCAGCTTCCGACCTTGGCGCCGCTCATCAGATCGGGCAGCACTTCGGCCTTTTGCTCCTCAGAGCCCGAGCGAGCCAGCGCGCCGGCCACGATGTTGGTCGCGGTGAGCGGGCCCGGAGCGGCGAACCGGCCGAACTCGAAGGCGACCAGCGTGAGGTCGTTGACCCCACGGCCGCTGATGCTGCCGCCACCGTCCTTCTCCGAGACCAGCAGCGTCGTCCACCCGAGCTCGGCCCCCTGCCGCCAGTAGCCGCGGTTGAATCCGTCCGGATCATCGCGCGCCTCCCGCAGCGCCGAGGTCGGGCAACTGTCGGTCAGGAAGCTTCGCGTTGTCTCTGCGAAGAACTTCTGGTCAGACGTCAGCTCTAGTTCCACGCCATCTCCTAGTCAAGTATTGCTGGGGTCATCGGCCCAGATTCAACTCGGGCTCCTGGCCGGATGTTACGACCCGGAGTCCGGGCTGCCAATAGAACTTGCCACGACAACTTGCGCTCGGCTCGCCGGCGAGGCGGCAGATCGGGCCGGCCGTTGCTTAAGGTGCCCAGCATCACGGCCGATGAGTTAGTTGCGACCTGCGTTGGATCTCAACGGGGGCGCATGGTCGTAGGCCTTTTGGCACAGGACCTGGGGCGGGTGATTCGGCTACCGCCGGATCGCCCGCCCTTAAAACTCTCCAGGTTCGCACCGGAGGCTTGACTCGCCGGGTCGGGAACGGGATCGTCAGCGTCGAGGTCCCCAAGCCCACCTCGGAGGATGACTTGCCAGACGCCGCCGCACGGGGTTCCTCACGCACCGTCATCAGCCCGGACTCGCAACGCACCGTCTGGGGCGACGACGCCCCCGAGCGCTGGGTCGCGCTGTCCTCGGCCCCGGCGACGCTGAACGAGTTCGGCGCGCTGATCACCTCGGCGGCCGGGGTCGACTTCGCGATGCACGAGCCCAACCTGTTCTCCTCGGGCCCGGACGCGGCGTTCATCGGCTCAGACACCGGGCTGATCCCGCTGCAGATGGATCCGCCGGAGCACGCCCGGTATCGCCGAATGCTCGATCCGCTCTTCTCCCCCAAGCGGATGGCCGCCCTCGAGGCGAGCGTCACCGACTTGGCCAACCGCTGTATCGACGCGTTCATCGATCGCGGTCACTGCAACTTCAGCGAGGAGTTCGGAAACCCTTTCCCGATCGGGATCTTCCTGAACCTGCTCGGGCTGCCGCTGGCCGGGATGGCCGACTTCATCCGGATGAAGGACGACCTCATCCGACCCGACTCCGACGACGCGGCCGAGGCCGATCAGATCCGCCACCGCGCCGGCGGGGAGATCATGACCTTGTTCAGCGACGCGCTGATCGAGCGCGAGACCGAGGCGCGGGAGGACTTGCTCACGCACTTCCTCGACCGGGAGCGGGCCGGCGACCTCACTCGCGAGGAGTCGCTGAACATCTGCCTGTTGCTGCTGCTGGCCGGCCTGGACACCGTGACCGGCACGTTGGAAGTCGCCTTCGCGCTGCTGGCCCGACGACCCGATCTGCGGCAGGCGTTGACTGAGCCGGCCCGCGTCAGCGCCGCGGTGGAGGAATTGCTCCGCTGGATCGTGACCAGTCCGACGCAATCTCGCATCGCCACCGCGGACACGACCGTGGACGGGCTGGAGATCAAAGCGGGGACGCTCGTCAAGATCGTGCAAGCCACCTGGAACTTCGACCCCACGCGGGTTGCCAATCCGCTCGAGGTCGATCTGTCGCGCACGTCGAACCAGCACTCGTCCTTCGGCGTCGGCGTGCATCGCTGCCTGGGCTCGCACCTGGCCCGGCTCGAGCTGCGGGTGGCCCTGACCGAATGGCATCGCCGCCTGCCCGAGTACTGGCTGCCCGAGGGTTACGAGCCTCGCTACACCCCGTCGTTGCGAGGTGTGGCCGACTTGCCGTTGGAGTTCGCGGCCAATCCGCAACCGCAGCCCTGACCGACCGCAACCCTGATCGCCCACACGAGGGAGTTGGCATGCACCGTCCGATGGAAGGCGTCCGAGTCGTCGAGGTCGCCCAGTTCACCTTCGTGCCCGCCTCGGGCGCGGTGCTGGCCGACTGGGGCGCGGACGTCATCAAGGTCGAGCACGCGGTCTCCGGCGACTCCCAGCGCGGCCTCGTGAGCATCCTCGGTTTGGACGTCGGCCAGGACTCGAAGACCTTCTTCCCGATCATGGAAGGTCCCAACCGCGGCAAGCGCAGCATCGGGCTCGACCTGGAGACGCCGGGCGGCCGCGAGGTGCTGGCCGACCTGATCCGGGGCGCGGACGTCTTCGTCACCAACTATCGCGAGCCCACCCGCAAGCGGCTGAAGATCGACGTCGCGGACGTGCGCGAGCTCAATCCGAAGGTGATCTACGTGCGGGGCACCGGCATGGGCCCGCGGGGCGAGGAGGGCGCGATGGGCGGTTACGACCAGACCGCCTTCTGGGCCCGGGGCGGCAGCGCGGCCAGCGTCACCCCACCCGGCTCGGACCGACTGCTGGGGATGCCGACCGGCGCCTACGGCGACAACACCGGCGGCATGACCATCGCCGGCGGCATCGCGGCCGCTCTCTACGCGCGCAACGTGACCGGCGAGCCGGCAATCGTCGACGTATCGCTGCTCGGGGTCGGGGTGTGGACGACCCAGTACGCGGTGAACGCGGCGTTGCTGGCCGGCGGACCGCTGCCGGTGGTGACCCCGCCCAAGCACGGCTCGCCGCGCAATCCGCTGTCCGGCGGCGCCTATCAGACGAAGGACGGGCGCTGGATCCAAATGGGCATGCTGCAGCCCGGCGTCTACTGGCCCGAGTTCTGCCAGATGATGGGTCGGCCCGAACTGGCGGCCGACGAGCGGTTCAACACGCCCGCCAAGATCATGGACAACGCGCCGGCGGCCAGCGAGCTGATCGTCGAGATCCTGGGCTCGATCACCTACGCCGAGTGGGTCGAGCGGATGAAGACGGCCAACGGCCAGTGGGCGCTGGTGCAGAACACCTACGAGGCGGGCATGGACCCGATGGTGCGAGCCAACGGCTACATCGCCGAAGTCACCGACTTCGACGGCGTCACGCGCGAGCTGGTGACCAACCCCGTCCAGTTCGACGAGACCCCGGCCACGCTGCGCCGCGCGCCGCAGTTCGCCGAGCACACCGACGAGATCCTGCGCGAGCTCGGCCGGACCGACGAGGAGCTCATCGAGCTCAAGATCGCCGGCGCCGTCACCTGACCAACCCGTCCCCAGACCAACCCCCCGCCAGACCAACCCCCCGCCGTAGAAAGGTCGAACCAGCTATGACTGCAACCGCGGGTCGCTATGTGGGTCAGTCGGTACGTCGGCGCGAGGACCTTCGGCTCGTGACCGGCAACGGTCGCTACGTCGAGGACGTCGCCTGGCCCGGCGTGCTGCACGTGGCGTTTC